>NZ_JBCOSQ010000009.1:0-102937 GCF_040920905.1 Butyricimonas sp. RTP31003st1_G1_RTP31003_210430
TCGCGCAAATCGTGGATAGCGCCGATACCGGGAACAACCCATCCGGCGCACTTGGATGACTTGCTCGGTGCGGGAACGATTCGGCTCTCGGCTTGGGAGATGGAGGAGTTCGATAAGGAATATGCCAAAATCGACTTGATGGGGCATCGGGCAGATCCGTTTACCGAAAGCCAAATAGATAAATAAGGAAATAAAACTGACAGGACGCCCCGGAATCGCACACGAGGTTGCCAATGTCGCCGAACTACTGATGAGCGACAGAGGTGCATTTATCACGGGAACGGATTTTCTGATTGACGGAGATACCACAGTACCTTATTTTTACGGCCCGTTGAAACTGTAATATGTTGCATGTAAATCGTAAGAATGCTTTTGTCACGTAACGTCAGGAGTACAAAAATATTCTTCCCGTTCTGTAAATTTGAGTCTTACAACAAACATCTTACGATTGGAATGCGCTATATTTACGAAAATTAAAGACAAACTATATGGAACGATTAGATGTATTCGATTGCTCGAACGTGCTTATAGCGAGCTATTTCACCGATGACCGGGGTTGTGCCCACGAAAACAGGGAGCATACGCTTATTTATTTATGTTCCGGCGAACTGGAAATAAAGGAGCGCGGAAAGAAAACCGTGTTGCATCCGGGGGATTGTGCTTTCATGCGGCGTGATAACCGGATGTGGTTACAGAAAAAGGTCGAGGACGGTAAACCCTATCGTTCTGTCGTGTTGAAATTCTCAAGACCGTTTTTGAGAGAATTTTACCAAACACTTAACCGACAACAAATTCCGGCAGACTCTAAACGTGAGAAGGAAAGTTTACATGTATTACCAAGTAACCGACCGGACATCCGTTCGTTGTTCGAATCAGTCATTCCCTATTTCGATGCAGGTGAAAAGCCGTCCGAAGATATACTGAAACTGAAAATGATCGAGGGGGTATATGTACTGCTCAACACTGATATCAACCTTTATGCCTCGTTGTTTGACTTCGTGGAGCCGTGGAAAATCGACATTCTCGACTATCTGAACGAGAACTACATGTGTGATCTCTCTTTGGAGGAAATTGCGAGTTACACGGGACGCAGCCTAGCAACCTTCAAACGGGATTTTGCAAAAGTCAGCAACCTAACTCCGCAAAAGTGGATTATCAAACGCCGTTTGGAAGCCGCGCACGGTCTGATAAAATCAGGCAAGAAGAAAGTGACAGAAGCCTGCTTCGATGTCGGTTTCAAGAATCTGTCGCACTTCTCTAAAATATACAAGGAAGCGTATGGGGTTGCCCCGTCATGGTAAGATGAATTCAGTACAAAAATGAAAGGTATTATCGGGAGCCTACCCGAAATGACGCAAGAAATCCCGCCAAGTTAATCAGGCGAATATAGATTATGCATTTTTCGTGAACCATCACTTTAACAAAGTGAACTTCCCAACAAAGGATATTGAGCCTCGCAGCAAAGTTGTTGCGGGGCTCTCTTCGTAACTTTGCATCAGAACATTAACACAAAAGAATCATGAAAGAGAACAATAAAATGAATGTCAGCCGTCGCCGATTTCTCAAGACGGCAGCATTGGCAGGAGCCGCAATGGCCATGCCTTCGGGATTGAACAAGGTCTTTGCTTCGGAAACGGGGCAAGCAGAAATATCAGGTGTAGATACCGATACAGCCCGCATCAAGGGGCATCGTATATTGGGTACGGGCAAGGCGGCCTTTGAAGTGTCGGCACTCGGTTTCGGCGTAATGGGAATGACTTACAATCGTAGCCAACACCCGGGTAAGAAAGAGTGTATCCGATTGTTGCATGAAGCGGTGGATCGCGGAGTAACGCTCTTCGACACGGCTATCATTTATGGACCGCTGACTAACGAGAATTTGGCAGGAGAAGCACTATCCGAATTCAAGGGACGGATCAACGTGACAACTAAATTTGGACATGAAGTGCTCGACGGTAAAGGAACCGGCCGGCAAGACAGCCGCCCGGCAACCATCCGTCGCTATTGCGAGGAGTCGCTTCGCCGATTAAAGCTTGATTCACTGCCGATGTTCTACCAGCATCGTGCTGATCCGAACACTCCGGCCGAAGAAGTGGCGGCTACCATTGCCGACTTGATCAAGGAAGGCAAAGTACAACGCTGGGGTATGTGCGAGGTCAGTACCGAAACAATCCGTAAAGCCCATGCCATCTGCCCGCTAACGGCTATCCAAAGCGAGTACCATCTGATGCACCGCTTGGTGGAAGAAAATGGTGTTCTCGATGTATGCCGGGAGTTGGGTATCGGTTTTGTACCGTACAGCCCAATCAACCGTGGCTTTTTGGGAGGCTGCATCAACGAATATACGATTTTCGATGTAAACAACGACAACCGTCAGACCCTACCGCGCTTCCAGCCGGAAGCGATACGTGCGAATACCCGCATTGTAAATGCACTGCAAGCTTTTGGCCGCACACGGGGCATGACCTCGGCACAAGTGGCTCTTGGCTGGTTACTCCAAAAAGCACCGTGGATCGTACCGATTCCGGGAACAACAAAACTGTCACATCTGGAGGAGAACCTGCGTACACTCAATTTTGATATCCCGAGCGAAGAATGGAAAGAACTGGAGGACGCCGTAGCTGCTATTCCCGTTATGGGAGACCGATATAATGCCGAACAGCAGAAGCAGGTAGGCCGATAAAGACGGTATCTCATGCTTACCATCTTTTTTCCAACCATACGCTGGTATATCTATATAGCGGGCAGTTGTACTTGCGAAATCAGTGCTGCGAGACGCTGAATATCGAAAGAGGTGACAGCGCTTTCATCGGGCGAAACAGTTATTCGTACATCTACGCCGAGCCGGAATTGCACGAGCCTTGTCGGGTTCTGTTCTTCTCTCTTCCGCGAGAATTTTTGTGCGAGTTTTACCAGACACTCTCGTTATCCGACCGCAAATCATCGCCCACGGGACACACGGCCTTGCACAGTCTGCCATCCACAACAAAAACGGAAAGCCTTTTTATTTACTCAACAAACCGATGACAAAGGAGATTAAATGGCAGAAATTGCAAATAGAATAAACGGAGTTCAATTACCTTCCCAAGCTGAGAACAAAGGTGGAGAATTGTCGGGACGCTTATCCGGGAAGGACACCTTACACCGGTGATGATATGAACAATCGTCTTGAATTTACATTTGATAATTAAAAACAACAAATTATGATGACACCACTATTTATTGGCGGTATCGGTATGCAGGAAGTGCTGCTGATCACATTGGTTGTACTACTGTTTTTCGGCGGTAAGAAGATTCCCGAATTAATGAAGGGAATCGGCAAAGGCGTTCGTTCTTTCAAAGAGGGAATGAACAACGTGGAAAAGGAGATTGAGGAAATCAAGGAACCTGAACGAAAGGAGTAACCGATGGCGGCCGTGACGAACACACAATCTTTTTGGGAACATTTGGACGTGCTGCGGGTGGCAATCGTGAAAATTGTCGCCGTAGCCGTCGTGTTCGGCATCGCAGCATTCTTTTTCAAGGAAGAGCTGTTCGCCGTAGTACTTGCACCGAAGGATGACGGGTTTATTACTTATCAGCTGCTCGACCGTATGGCGGTATGGGCAGGAGGTGCGGTAGAGCCGTTTTCCGTCCGGCTTATCAATACGGGGCTAGCACAACAGTTTATCATTCACATGAAAACAGCGCTGTGTGCCGGGGTATTATGCACTTCGCCCTATATTCTTTATCAGTTGTTTCGGTTTGTTTCTCCGGCATTATACGATAATGAACGGCGATATGTCAGACGGATAGTCGGAGGCGGTTACGCAATGTTCGGATTGGGGGTACTGATCAGCTACTTCTTGATTTTTCCGCTGACATTTCGCTTTTTGGGAACTTATCAGGTGAACGACGAGGTAGATAATCTGATCACGCTCGATTCGTATATCTCGACACTTGTGATGATGTGCCTTGCAATGGGCATTGTCTTCGAGATCCCGATACTCTCGTGGTTGTTCGCTAAATTGGGTTTTCTCTCCGCAGATTTCATGCGCCGCTATCGGAAACACGCTGTCGTGATTATCCTTGTAGTAGCCGCAATTATTACGCCGACATCAGATGTATTCACGCTTTCGCTCGTCGCATTACCCATGTGGATGTTGTATGAAGTAAGTATTTTGATTGTGAAACGATCTAAATATCACAAAGTTTAAAAAAACGTTTCGGATAACAAAACCCATCTTTTCCCGATAATCGGGAAAATTTTGTCCGATTCTGCCGTTTTTTTATGCGAAATTCTGCTATATTTGTATCTATTTGACTGGTTTTTACCGGATATTATACAATCCGAACCAACTAAAATGATATACAAATCATGAATTCATTTATCCAATTTTTACTCCTCATCAGTTTCATTTGCTATGATGGAATTGATCCATCTCCTCAAAAAAAATTAACGGAAAAACAAAAAGGTATCATTGAATCATTAGTTTCTTTCGCGGACTCTCTCAATGGCAAAACCAAATCCTCCAGCATAATACTTACAAAAATTGCCACCCTAAAAAATGACAATGTAGAATTTATGCCTTTTTATCATTTAGACATAGACAAATTTTACGAAGATCCTACTCCTGAAAACCTTCTCTTATCCTTGTATCAACCGGACACTCTTGCCATGCTTTTAGTACGAGAAAAAGCCAACACATCATACCTGTTAATTGCCCAAAAACAAAATTCCCATTGGATACCTAATATCCTAATGCAAGACTTCGGAAAAAACATTCAGCATGTAAAAGACAAAATTCCCGATATTAAAAACGCTGACTTTAAAATTTTCCAATTCGAACATCTCTATTTTTATAGCTATATCAACAAGAAAGAACAAATTTATGAAGATATGCGAGGGAATATCCTCACCCCAAAAATGATGTGTAATAAATTATTTACAATTATCGATGCCATAAAAGAAGCAGCCGAGAAAGGTGAAGTACTCTACCTCTAAATTTGTATTATTTCGTGCTTTTAATTTTTTTGTTAAAATAAATATTGCAACATTGCACTCTGATAAATCACAAAACAAAAAAATCATATTGCACATGAAAACCTTTTTTTTACTTCTAGCAGCAGCCTTCCTCTTTTTACAGACAGGAAAAGCCTGTACGATCATCGTGGCCGGCAAAAAAGCCACGGTCGACGGTAGTGTTTTAAATTCACACACGGATGCCGGTGCGGATTGTCGCATCCGGGTCGTGGCGGGCCAGAAATTTCCCAAAGGAAGCATGGCTCCCGTGTATTATGGGATTCAGCGAGTTGACCTTCCTTTGGATGACAACGGGGAAATATTAGGCTACATCCCGCAAGTTGAGCAAACCTACACGTATTTCCAATCCGCTTACTCTCACATCAACGAGTACCAACTATGTATCGGGGAAAGCACCACGAGCCAACGTCCCGAATTACAAGTAAACAAAGGAGAAGGGAAACAGATCATGACCGTGGAGCAAGCCATGATTTTTGCCTTACAACGCTGCAAAACGGCAGAAGAGGCCCTTACCCTCATCACCTCGCTCATGGAAAAATACGGGTTCCTTCCCTCTTGCGGGCCGGAATCAGAATGTCTCACGATCGCGGATCCGGAAGGAGTATGGGTTCTCGAACTTTTCAGTGTCGGTAAAAACTGGACACCGGAAAGTGGTAAGCCGGGAGTGATCTGGGCCGCTCAACGGGTGCCGGACGATGAAATCGCCATGATTCCCAACTGGAGCATCATTAAAGAAATAGATCTTTCAAAACCAGAACAATTCCGTGCCTCTTCCAACTACCAGCAGGTTGCCATTGAAAACGGCTGGTATTCCCCGGCAAGCGGAAAACCTTTCGTTTGGCAGGATGTTTATGCCCCGACTCCCAGAGAATGGGCCACAAACCGTTTTTGGTTATTCGTCAACACGTTCGCACCCTCTCTCGACCCGATCCCGTCCAGACGTACCAATAACCCGTTTGATAACTTAAACCAGTATATCCAATACGTGGAACCGCTTAGCGTGTACCCGTTCTCCTTTAAACCGGAGCAAAAAGTTTCCGTGAAAGACTTCATGGACTTTCAACGTTCCACGTTCTCGGGGACCATCTATGACAAAGAGAATGACGCCGTTTGGTATTACCCGGACAAGAACGGGAACATGGTGAAAAGTAAACTGGCCACCCCTTTCCCATCCAGTGAAACGCAAAAATTAATGAAGACTACCCGCAGACGCCTAGTAGCACGGGTTGATGGGGAATACGGTATGGTTGCCCAGCTCCGCTCGAATCTTCCCCGGGAAATCGGTGGAATATACTGGGTTTTCCAAGATAACGCCTACACGTCACCTTATCTGCCCATCTTCACGGGCGTGACCCGCATCCCGGAAGTCTATTCCACGTATAACCCCAAAGAATACTCCGACAATTCCGCTCGCTGGGCCATTGATTTTGTCGATAACTTACTCTACCTGAACTGGCAGGATGGGAAAAAGGATTTGGAAGCCGCACGGGCTCCCATGGAACAATCCTTCTTCGAACGCAACGCAGAGATCGAGAAAGAGTTTATCGCCTTGCAAAAGAAAAATCCCAAGAAAGCGACAGAATTACTCAATAAATACACGCAGGAATGTGCCGACACGATCATGCAAACCTACGTACAACTTCGGAACACGCTGATCACGAAGTACACGAACAATAAAATGAGATAAAAGTTATAACGAGAAGGGGGTGTTCCAAAAGTCTATTTTATTAAAAAAACTCCTCCGTCACTTCGTGCCACCTCCTCTATAAACAGAGGAGGAGCTGGTGACTCTTCCCGTATACTGGGAGTATTTCAGCTCTCCCTCTGTTTATAGAGGGAGTACGGCGAAGCCGGGAGGGAGTTTGAAAAATGACTTTTTGAACTGCCCCTTCATCTCTTTCCTCAGTTTGTTATTTCCTTTTTAATTTCCTATTTTTAACGCGAAGAGAATTAAACGTTATATCACCATGCACACGAACGAGCAGTTCATCAAAGCGCTAAACCGGAAAAAAGAGGAAGCCTTCCAAACGCTCTTCAAAGATTACTATGCATCTTTGGTCATGTACGCCATGCACTATGTCCGACAGGAAGTTGCCGAAGACATCGTGCAGGATTTAATGACCCTATTGTGGGAAAAAGACACGTATTTTGATTCTATCTCCGCATTTCATTCGTTTATCTATTTATTTATCCGGAATCGTTCGATCAACCACCTGAAACATCAAAAAGCAGAATTAAATTACATCAATTACCAGCAAGGAGAATCAATATCAGACGAATCGGAAGTTTTCCAAGTCATGGAAGAAGAGATTTACCGTATCTTCTTCAACGTCATCGACCAATTGCCGGAACGCTGTAAGGAAATATTCAAATTACACTTGGCCGGGAAAAAAGAAAATGAAATTGCCTCACAACTCGGCATTTCCCTCTCAACGGTTAAAAGCCAAAAACAGAAGGCATTTCAACGTTTAAAAGAAAGACTGAACCCGCTATTTTTCTTTTTACTATTCATGTAAAAATACCTATACCAGGGATTCCTTGTCATTTCGCTAGTATATCTCCGCACCCTCTCTAGTATAAAAAGAGTCATTTAATTTGAAATAAATAGTTCTAATACTATAATAACAGTAGATGAGCAGTAGAAGACCAGTAGAAGAGCAGTAAAGGAAGTAGTGAGAATATAGAGAGAGAATAAAGAAAGAGTAAAGAAGAATAGGAGAAAAGTACTTTTTTCATTTTTGGCATCGTACTTTTTACTACCCATGCTGTTTGTTATACAAAATGACTACTCATGAATAACAGGCACCGCAAAATTATAGAACTCATCGTGTTGTACATGGAAAACAAACTTTCCGAGACACAACAAAACGAGTTAACCGCTTGGCTGGAAGAAGACGAAAAGAATCGCTCCTTCTTTCAACAGGTCATTTCCCCCGCAACGAGGCTTCAAAAGTTTGAAACCCGAAAACACATCGATTCCGAAAGAGCATTTTCAAAATTCAAAAAGAATACTCAACCTCATAAAGTAAAGTCTATTTACCGTTTAAGCCGATACGCGGCTATTTTTCTCGTCCCCGTACTCGTGGGACTTGTTTATTTACTCATGAATCAAGAGCCGGCAACCCGTGAAATTTCGCAATCACCTATCACCCATGGAAACAACAAAGCAATTTTGATTCTGTCACAAGGGGAAACGATTGACTTATCGCCAGATCACGCACTACCCGCACTACCGGAAGGGATCGATTTAGTTTTACAAGGCGACAAACTCATCTATGTATCAGACTCCACGGCTGAAAAGGAAAAACAATATCATGAACTGATAACACCCCGTGGCGGGGAATTCAAAATCACCTTACCGGACGGAACATTCGTGCATCTGAATTCGAATTCCAAATTAAGATTCCCGAAAAATTTTGCTCCCGACAAACGAGAAATATTCCTTTCGGGAGAGGCTTATTTCGAAGTAAGCAAAGACACGAACAAACCTTTTCTCGTTATCGCTGAAGACGTCCAAGTAAAAGTGTACGGGACCACGTTCAATATAAACACATTACTTGAGAATCAAATACAAACCACGCTAGTTAAAGGCTCTGTCGGAATCCGGGTGCAAAATTCATCGCAAGAGTATATCTTGAAACCCAGCCAGCAAGCCATCGTGCAAAAAACTGACGGGAATATCATCGTCCGGGAGGTCGATACCACTCCGTACACGGCTTGGACAGAAGGCATATTCCTATTTGACAACGAACGTTTAGAAACCATTCTGGACAAACTTGCCCTGTGGTATGACGTGGAACTATTTTATCAAAATGAATCCGTAAAGGAGGTCCGTTTCACGGGTTACCTGAAACGATATGACAACATCGATGTGATCTTAAATGCCATCGAATCTACCGTTAGCGCTACATTTCATATAAAAGAAAGAACAATTATTATAAACAAAAACGAGTACACGAACAGGTAAAACAAAGGACGGAGATGTTCCACCATCATCCGCCCTTACAGAACAACGAATAAATCAGACTGGACATCTCATTTATTCTAATACTAAATAAATTAAACCACAAATTTATGAAAACTTTTGAATTTCGACCTCATGTACATGGGCGTCCTAAAAGTAAAATTATTCTAATTATGAAGATTTGCACATTCATTCTTCTGGTTTTTAACCTCGGATTGTCAGCCTCCGGCTACTCGCAGCAGAAAAAAGTCACGCTGGACTTCAAGAACGCTACAAGCAAGGAATTTTTCGCCGAGATTCAAAAACAAACAGGTTATTGTTTCATTTTCAACACCAATCAAGGTGAACAAATCGGGGAAATCACCATTTCCGTCAGAAATAAAAGTGTTCAGGAAGTCATGGAAGAAATACTGCGTCCCACGGGATTCTCGTACACTTTCCAGAATGACATCATCGTGATTACCCCCAAAATGGCAGAACCCGAGAAAAATATCTTAACCGGACTGGTTTTCGACGAGAACAAACACCCCCTGCCGGGAGTAACCGTCCTCGTGAAGGGGTCAAGCAATGGAGTAACCACGAACACGAAAGGAGAATTCTCGATTAAATTACAAGAAAAGGACACCCTCGTTTTCTCTTTTATCGGGATGGAATCCGTCACGTTACCCTATACCGGACAAAAAACGGTCACGATCACGCTCAAATCAAGCAAAAAAGAGCTGGAAGAAGTGGTTGTCACAGGCTACCAAGTGATCGAGAAACGCAAACTGACATCTGCCGTGGTGAGCGTGAAAGGTTCAGACGTGCTGGACCCGATCAACACGTCCATCGACCAGATGTTGCAGGGGAAGATTCCGGGATTGCAGGCCATCAACCAGTCGGGCACACCGGGAGTAGCGCCAAAAATCAGAATTCGAGGCTCCTCCTCGATCTCGGGAAGCCGGGAACCCGTGTGGGTGGTTGACGGCGTGATCCTTTCCGACCCGATACCGCTTACCCCGGAAGAGATCAACAGCATGGACAACGTGAACCTGATCGGGAACGCGATTTCCTTTCTGAACCCGGAAGACATTGACCGGATTGACATTTTAAAAGATGCCTCCGCCACGGCTCTTTACGGGGTACGTGCCGCCAACGGGGTGATCGTGATCACCACCAAAAGAGGCCAATCCGGCCCGCCAAGGGTAAACTTCTCGACAAACCTTTCCGTCGTTGCCCGCCCAAACTATTCCATCATGAAACAAATGAATTCGAAAGACCGCATCGAGGTCTCGGAAGAAATGCAGGAGAAAGCATTACATTTCAACAAATATGACCCGTCTGAAATCGGTTACGAAGGAGCGTTAAGGGACCTGTGGGAGCGTCGCATCACCTACCAAGAATTCAACCAACAGGTGAAAAAACTAAAGGAAATGAACACGGATTGGTACGATCTACTGTTCCACACCTCGTTCACGCAAAGTTATAACCTATCCGTTTCCGGGGGAAGTGATCGGGTGAATTATTACATATCAGCCGGGTACAACGATCAAAAAGGCGTGGCAAAGCCGGAAAAATACACTCGCTACAACGCCTTGGCAAAAGTGGATGTCAATTTATACCCCAATCTAAAAATAGGGGCAGACATTTCTTCCGCCCGGGTAAAAAGCAAGCGCACGCATAGTTCTGTCGATCTGTACCAGTACGCGTACGAAACCTCCCGGGCCATCCCCGCCTACAACGAGGATGGAAGTGACTATTTTTACACCACGAAAGAAGGGTTGAAAAACACGGCAAAAGATTATTACTCACCGGATATTAAGTTCAACATATTTCACGAACTGGATCATTCCGGCTACGAGAGTACGACCAACAACACGTCCATGAATTTCCACCTGGACTGGAAACTGTTCTCCATGTTCAACTGGCACACCCAGTTCAACCTGACTACTACTCACACAAATGAACAGGAATGGGTGGACGAGCAGTCCACGTTCGCACAATCCAAACGGTTGCTCGCGTACGGCGTGAAAGAACCCGACACGAAATTAGCCTCCAATTATTACACGGACACGGAACTTCCCATGGGTGGGATCTTGAATGAAAAGGATTACCGGGGACAGTCCTACCAGTTAACAAGTTCCCTCAGCTATTTCCAAACGTTCCAGAAACATGAAGTTAACGCCATTGCCGGAATAGAAATCAACTCTAGGAAAATGGACGGTAAAACGGAAACAAATTACGGGTATCTCCGGGAACGGGGACATAAATTCGCCAAGATCGTTCTGGAAAATTACAGCAAGTACAGGAACACCGTGGCCGAAAACTATCCGGCTATCACGGACACCAAAGACAACAAAGTCTCCTTTTACGGAGCCTTCACCTACACGTTCGACAACAGGTACAGTTTCAATTTCAATATCCGGGCTGACGGTTCAAATCAATTCGGGAAAGACATTTCCACCCGATTCCTACCGATATGGTCCATCTCCGGAAGATGGAACGCCCACGAGGAACTATTCCTTCAAAACGTGAAATGGCTGGACGTTCTGGCCGTGCGAGGCTCTTTCGGTATACAGGGGAATGTCAACGAGGAGCAAGTTCCCGACATGATCCTGACCATGGGAGGCATGGATAATATCTCGGAAGAGTATTCATCCACGCTATACAAGGTTCCCAATGACCATTTAAAATGGGAAAAGACACAATCCTACAACTTGGGAATCAATCTGGTTGTTTTGAAAGGCTTACTTGACGTTACCCTAGAAGGATATAAAAAGACGGGAAAGAACATGATCGTGACCAAGGAAATCACCTCCACGAACGGGGCATCCCGGGTGGCCATCAACCGAGGTTCTCTCCGGAATAAAGGTTGGGAATTATCCGTCGGGCTTAAACCTTTAAATCGCAAAGACTACGGGATAAGTCTATCCTTTAATACATCCAAGGTGTACAACAAGGTTACCAACGCCGACAAGGAACAACATACCACCTATACAAATTACGTCAATGGAAGCGTGATCACCAACGGCAAACCGGTAAACACGTTCTACTCCTACCAATTTGACAAATTGGATGCTAATGGTTATCCGACATTCAAGAACTACAACGAACAATACTTGGAAGACGGGGATGGTCACCAAAAAGGGGATTTCATCATCAGTTCCTACGACGAGGCATACGCCCGGGCTTTCGTTGCCATGGGAAGCCGGGAACCGGATTTAAGCGGTGGTCTCTCTGCCGACTTCCGGTATAAACGTTTCTCTCTAAGTTCCACGTTCGCCTTTAACCTGGGGCATAAGGTACGACTAAACAATCTCTACGTGGCGAATCAAACGCTGCCCTATCCCCAGCAAAACATGAGTACCGAATACGTGAACAGGTGGCGAAAGCCCGGGGATGAAAACCGGACGAATATACCCCGGTTAAGTGACGATGCTTTAAGAATATCGGAATGGAATGATGCCTACGTGAAGGTGTACCCGCAGGATCTGAAATACCCTGTTGCGGCATCTTTGTGGGAAATGTACAATTATTCGGATTTACGGACCGTGTCCAGTAGTTTCTTGCGCTGCACGAACCTGTCCTTGAATTACAGGTTCCCGGAAGAATGGTGCAAAAGGCTCTTCCTGAATTCGTTGAATCTCGGATTCTCCGTGTCCAACCTTTTTGTTATCAAGGATAAAGCCCTCAAGGGACGGGACCCGGAACAAATCAGCCTTGGAGCACGCTCCATTCCCCCGCAACAAACTTATTCCATGCGGCTATCACTTAACTTTTAATCCCTGAAGTCATGAAAAACATATATTTTATACTCGCAATTTTGGTTCTGTTGACACAAGGATGTAATGATTTCCTTGAACCTAAATCACAGGACAAAGTCGTTCCTAAAACAGTCTCCCAACTGCGGGAACTTTTACTCGGAGAGATTATCCAGAACAAAAAAGACTACACCGAATATTTATCCGTCATGACAGATGATTTCGCAGATCAAGACGGGAACCAGTATGAATACCGCAACCAGCTGTGGGGCTACTACACGTGGCAACGGGAACCCGAAGAAGGACGAGATCTGGTGACGAGGAATGACGAGGCATGGAGCGAATTATATCACGCCATTTTCACCTGCAATATTATCATCGATAAAACACCTTCCATGCACGGCACGGATGAAGAAAAGAATCAACTTCTGGCAGAGACTTATTTCATGCGGGCCCAAGCTTATTTCGAGTTAATAAACTTGTACGGAGAACCCTACGAAAGTGCGGAGCAAGCCGAGAATGCCCTCGGAGTCCCGATCAACGAGGAAATCACGATCATGGATAACATCTATTCCAGAGAGACTCTAGCGAAAGTGTACGCGAAAATAGAATCCGATTTGCACGAGTCGATTGCACGTTTTAAAAACACGGAATGGACCAAGAATGTGGTTCACCCGAGCCTGGACGTGGCTTACCTGTTTGCCTCCCGGCTGCATCTCTACAAAAAAGAGTACCAGTTAGCCAAGAATTATGCCGACAGCGTTATTAATAACGAGAGATACCAGCTCTACGACCTACATACGGCCGGCCTGACTTCCTACTCCTATTTTATCAACAGAAATAACCCGGAGATCATGTTCTGTTACGGCATGGCCAGTTTTGATTTTATCTATAATTACTCTTCCACGTATGCAACATACCTTGTCTCCGATAAGATCATTTCACTTTTTAGTAATGATGACTTGCGCAAAACCACATTTTGGGACAAGAACAAGAAACCTCACAAATTCAGTAGCACGAATTCCCAATCCTACGGGAACACCTATCGTCTGTCAGAAGCCTATCTGAACCGGGCCGAGGCATTGGTTTTCTTGGACAAATGGGAATCGGCCATCACGGATATTAACACGATCAGGGAAAAGCGAATCGAGAACGATTATGAAATCACGGCCACCAACCGGGAGGATGCCCTGAACAAAGTCTGGGAAGAACGCAGGAGAGAACTTTGTTTCGAGAAACATCGCTGGTTCGACCTGAGAAGACAAGGAATGCCGGAACTACGACACATTTTCACGAACGGGGGAAGTCGGAAAGAGTACATTCTACCCGCGGGAAGTAAATCCTATACGCTACCCATCCCCAAAAAGATCAGAGAACAAAACAAGATTATCGTGAACATTGAACGCCCCGAACAGCAATAAATCTATAAAAACAAAACCATGAAAAGTATATATATCATACCCCTATTTTTTATCCTTCTAGGATGTCATGATGAAAATAATCCAAAGGTGGAATTACAAGCCGGAAAGTACACGTTAACCGATGATCCCAACGATTACGTACAGCATTACATTTATGACTTTTACCAGAAATACGGTGTGGTCATCCTAACCAACCCGGATTCCAGTGACTACGTTTATAACTTTAACAATCAAAACCCGATCTCGCTAAAAGCCCCGGAACAGGAAAAAGAAGTTCTTAAAACCGGACTGCAATTTATCGAGGAGCAGTTCTTGAATATATATGACGACAATTTCAAAAAGAAATATTTCCCGTTCACGATTCAATTGGCCAATCGTATTGAGTTGTGGATACTGGGTGATTATGATTTAGTCAACGCCTATTCAAGCTCCGGCTTTATCGCTATCGCAAACATCAATGACGATCTGGCAACGCTCGATGAAACCACCCGCAACAATTACCGGGGAGATATTAATCAAAGTCTTTGGACCGAATATTTACTAAAGCGTGAGGCATGGTTCGTACCGGGAGCTTTCTACGAGGTAAGCAAGGAGTATTACGGGGACTACAGCCTGTTTGAATCGTACACGGTAGAAGAGGGAATTATCGAGGCTAGAGAATGTGGATTCATCACGTTCGATCCTTATATGTCCGAAATCGAAGACCCGGAAGATTGTCTTCTATTTATCCCAAGTCAAGAGATGGACGTGCAGCAATATTTTCAATTCTTGTTCTCTTCCACTAAAGAGGAACTAGACGAACTTATGGAAGAATATCCCTTGGTAGAACAAAAATATTTACTGTTACAAGAGGCTATCCAAAAACAACTGGATATAGACATCTTTTCTTTTTGTCTGGCTTCATAAAACAACTACTTATCCAGCTACCCCCTCCAACTCCCCCTTACACAGGGGGAGAGCTGATTACCAAGCGGTTTCTCCCCCTGTGTAAGGGGGAGTTAGTGGGGGGTAGTTGTTTAAAAATGACCTTTGCCACGCTCTTTTATTCTCCACATTCCAACGGAAATACGTACCTTTGTACAAGGGACGACGTAATTTAACAAATACTTCCAATGGAATTAACCTTCAGCACGAAACTAAAAGGGACAATTGCCCTCACGGATTCTTTTCAACTCACGAAAACGCTCCGTGAAGATGACAGCCTGTATAAATTTATCTGGGCAAGGAAAGGAACCGTCACGATAGACGTTGACCATCAACTCATCACGCTACAAGAAAACGATATTATTTCCCTGACCAACCTTCACCACTTGGAAATCAAAGAATCTGAAGGAGACTACATGATACTTCTTTTTAACAGTAATTTTTATTGCATCTACGGGAACGACCACGAAGTTTCATGTAGCGGATTCCTTTTCAACGGCACCTCCCGCATCATGCACTTCCGCCTTTCGGAAGAAGAAAAAGCAACTTGCGAGGCCATCATCACCAGCCTGCAAAGTGAATTTCAAGTAAACGACAACTTGAAAGAAGAAATGTTACGCATCCTGTTGAAACATTTTATCATTCACGCAACACGGGTTGCCCGTAAAAACTTGCATATCACGCCGGACATGGAAGAAAGTTTTAATTCGGTTCGTCGTTTCTACGTGCTTGTAGACCAGCACTTCAAAGAAAAGAAACAAGTACAGGATTACGCCGATATGTTATGCAAATCCCCTAAAACCCTTTCGCACCTTTTATCGTTATACAATTTACCTTCCCCGTTGAAAGTGATACACCAGAGGGTGGAAGCAGAAGCAAAGCGGCTTTTACTATATAGTGAAATGACAGCCAAAGAGATCGCCCATCTCTTAGGCTTCGAAGATCAGGCAAGTTTCAGCCGTTTCTTCAAGAAAGTTTCCGGGGAAAGTATTACACAGTACAAGCGTCAGTTGAAAGAATCGGGAAAAATTGACAACTAAAACAGAAAAATTGCCATTTTTAACCCCACACGGATAGCCGATCTTTGTACCTGAAGTTAAACAATCTAATTCAGGAATAAAATGAACGAGCAAGTAACAAAATTCATCCGTCGTTTTTTAACGATAGCAGCATCAAGCAAAGGTTTAGGCATAAAACTTATCCGTGTGGCCATTCTCACCATTTTCGTGTGGATCGGAGGTCTGAAATACTATCACTACGAGGCTGACGGGATTGTACCGTTCGTTGCCAACAGTCCATTCATGAGTTTTTTCTACAACAAACAAGCTCCGGAATACAAGGAATACAAAAATGCGGAAGGAGCCTACGTGATCAAGAACCGGGAATGGCATCAAGCAAACGGAACATACACTTTCGCCCACTGCCTGGGAGCCTTGATCTGTACCATCGGAATACTGGTCTTCTTGGGATTATTCTTTCCCCGCATCGGCATCATCGGGGATATTCTGGCCATTATCATGACCATCGGAACCTTGTCATTTCTTGTCACGACACCCGAAGTATGGGTCCCCAACCTGGGAAGCGGGGAATTTGGCTTTCCCCTGTTATCCGGGGCCGGACGCCTCGTGATTAAAGACACGGCCATATTAGCAGGAGCTATCGTACTACTATCCGATTCTGCACAACGCATATTAAATCAATTAAACATCAAGAATCATGAAAGAATTTGACGCTATCATCATCGGTTTCGGTAAAGGCGGTAAAACCCTTGCCACGGAACTAGCTCAACATGACTGGAAAGTTGCCATGATTGAACGATCAGATAAAATGTACGGGGGGACCTGCATCAACATCGGGTGCATCCCGACCAAAGCACTCATCCACCAAGCAGAACTTGCCACGCTGAAAAAGGGACTCTCTTTCGAAGAACGGAAAGCGGACTACCGGAAGGCGATCGAGTTCAAAAATAATGTAACAGACAAGTTACGCCAGAAAAACTACGATAACCTTGCCGGGAACCCCAACATTACGGTTTACACGGGCGAAGGACAATTCGTCTCACCCGAGATCGTTCGGGTGACAACAAAAGAAGAGACTTTCGAACTAACGGCAAAACATATTTTTATCAACACGGGAGCGGAAACCGTGATACCCCCGATCAGCGGGATTCAGGATAATCCCAAGGTATTCACAAGCACAACAATCATGGAGCTGGAAGAACTTCCCCGGCAGTTAATCATTGTCGGTGGTGGTTACATCGGTTTAGAATTTGCCTCCATGTACGCCTCCTTCGGATCGGAAGTAACCGTGCTGGAAGGATTCTCGGCATTGATTCCCCGGGAAGATCGGGATATTGCAGCCAACGTGCAGGAAGTACTGGAGAAAAAAGGGATTCGCTTCATCTTGAATGCTAACGTGCAATCCGTGACTAATGGCGAAAAGGAAGCTACCCTAACCTATAAGGATACAGCGAGCGGTGAATTAAACACGCTCCAAGCGGATGCAATTCTCCTCGCCACGGGTAGAAAACCCAACACGGAAAGCTTGAATCTAAAGGCGGCCGGGGTCGAAGTCAACGAAAGAGGAGCCATCATCGTGGACGAATACTTGAAGACAACAACACCCCATATCCGTGCCATAGGAGACGTAAAAGGCGGTTTACAATTCACCTATGTTTCTCTGGACGATTATCGAATCATCCGGGAAGATTTATTCGGCAATAAGGATCGGGCAACAATCGACCGGGAACCAATCAGTTATTCCGTGTTTATCGAGCCCCCGCTTTCCCGTATCGGGATGAATGAAGAAGAGGCCAGGAAAAAGAACTTGAATTTCAAGGTAAACAAATTCACAGTCTCTTCCATTCCACGAGTACACACGATCGGCAAAACCGAGGGAATGCTAAAAGCGATTATTGACGCTGACACGAAAAAGATACTGGGCTGTACACTATTTTGTCCGGAATCAAGCGAGATCATCAATATTGTGGCTATCGCCATGAAAACGGGACAGGATTACACATTCCTGCGGGATTTCATCTTCACGCACCCCTCCATGAGCGAATCATTCAACGACCTGTTCAGATTTAAACTATGAATTAATCCGCTTGTTGCCATGAAGATTTAGGCAAGGTAAACCAGAAGGTTGATCCTTGCCCCACTTCTGACATTACCCCAATCTGTCCCCCTAACCGGGTCACGATACTTTCACAGATGGAAAGTCCCAATCCTGTACCTTGTTGGAAAGAGTTCAATTTCACAAATCGCCCGAACACCTCTTTCAGCTTGTCCGCGGGAATACCACATCCCGTGTCCGAGACATAAAAATACAACGACTCATCCTCCCGCAACCTGTATCCGACACGAATACTCCCCTTGGTTGTAAATTTTATGGCATTCGTGATCAGATTATTCATTACTTGCATCAAACGGTTTACATCGGAACAAATCACACATTCAGGTAAACACTCCACGAACTCCACAACAACCGAATCATTTTTTAATCGCAAGCGAGCCGCCCGAATAACCTCCATCAACAATACATTCAGGTTTACCTTGGAATAAACGAACTCAAAAACACCAGCCTCGATTTTTGACAAATCCAAAATATCACCGATCAATTGCAACAACAACGTGTTATTATTCTCTATAATCTTGATATACTCCTGTCGCTCGTTCTCATCCTCCGTGTAAGCCAACACGTTAGAAAAACCGACAATCGCATTCAACGGGGTCCGAATCTCGTGACTCATATTAGCAAGGAAAGCCGACTTCAAATGATTAGAAATTTCAGCCGCCTCTTTCGCTTTCAACAATTCCTCCTCCATCTTCTTGCGTTCATCAATCAATAAAGAACCCCCGACCAGCAACGTGGGATGCCCCTCTCCATCTCTATCACCCACAGTCACGAAACTCTCGAACCAGACATACTCGTCCGTACCGTCCCAAAACAAGGATCGATGTTCTTCCCGAATAATATTAACCCGATCATAATACAAGTCTAAATAAGCATTATGCATACGAACCCGATCATCTAGATGAACGATCATAATACCTTCTTTTTCAGTCATTTTTCTTGAATCCTTTGTATTACAATGTCCATGAGTCACATATGTAATATCATAACTGATCTCCTTATTCAACAAATTCCACGTCCACGGAATAAGGCGTGTTGCACCCAGCACCAGCTCATACCTTCGATTCAACGCTTCCAGCGAAACCTGATGCTCCTGCATTTTCAAAGAAGCCAAATACTCTTCCGTCCGATCGATAAAGAATACATCCATGAAATCTTTCTCCGAACTCGGGAACGACAATTTATCGTAATAACGAATTTTATTAGTTTCTTCTGGAAAAACAAAAGAGGTAATGCGCCCGGATTCTTTATCCATCATATAATCCAGAAGCTGGTTATCCACATCGGCCTCACTCAAACGTTTCCCGACAACCCGATCTCGGGTACAATGGAAAACTTCCTCGAAAAGATTGTTAACATCACAAAATATGAAATCAACAACATTTCCATCTTCATCAAAGATCAACTGCTTACGAATATAGATCACAGGCATATTATCAACCAACTTTCTATACTGTGAAAGTAACTGAAATTCCCGTTGACGTTGCAGACGCCTCTGTCGCATGACATGAAAACGCATCAACCCGATCGCTCCCAACAAAATAACAAACGCTAAACCGATAATAATATACTCCTTGTAGAGTTGATAAAAATTAGGTGGAACTTGATAAAACACGACATTTCCAGTAATGCTATCAGGATTTACACCATGATGTTGTAAGTGATGATAGTTCAAATAAACCCTTGGCTTTCCCCCGATCTTTCTCTCTACATCCCGGGCCGGCATTCCGTCTAAAATTTGTTGTATCGTTTGTATCGTCACCTTTCCGAAATTCTCTGCAGAAATGAAATATCCCCCGGCAAAAGCGCCAGTTTCAATATCCATTTCCGTTAAAGTAAACACGGGCGAATCTACAAAACCATATATAATCTTTTGAAGATTATCAGCCAAATAATGATTCCCAGATTGCGTTTTGTTTAAAAACCAAGAATTATAAATAATCCCGACCTCCCTACTATAATCCATTAAAGAATCCAGCAACTTTTCTGTAGACATATCTATTGATGTCAACAAATCCAATTCTAATTCGGGGAAATCTCTCTTCAACACGTTCTTCACGTCCTCCCGGACCATAGCGCTAATATAACGATCATCTGAAATAAGGGCTATCTTCTTTACGTCAGGCTGCAATTTCCGGATCAGATTTATTGTATTTTTGACATAAAAGGGATGTTTTATCACGGTCAGATTATACCCCGCTGTAATTGTTTCCGTTGAAATAAACTTTCCTTCTCCCAAGAAATCTTTGTTGATAAAATTTTCTAAATTTCTTGGCATAGAATCCCTTGAATAACAAATAACAGCAGGTACATCTTTCCATACCCCATCAAATAACGACTGACACACGAGCCACGCCGGGTCCCCGATGAAAACGGCCACTTTAGGCGGATTTGAATATCGAGATAATAAATATTCTCTTTTTTCTTCCACCTCCTCGATCTTCGTCATCATCGGAATAGACAGCTCTTCCGCCTCAACACGCATCCCCGGAGACGAGAACTCATCCCGAATATTTTGGTATAGATTATTTGCCCAAGTCTCGTTGAAATTAATCGAGTTAAGTACCAATATATACTCCTTCCCCCGTGTATTTTCAGCAATCCCTAGAATATACACACCCAAAAAGAAAAATAGTGCAGCGATCCTCCTTATCATAAATTCTATTCATACATCCGCACCAAAATTACAAAAATAATAATATGTTTACCCATCTTTTTAATCTATTTTTTAAATATTTTTTGATAAATATTTAAACGATGTCACAAAATCAATACAATATCTTTAATTTTCCCTCATCAAAAAACGAAGGAAAATTGAAGATATTATACAAAATAAATATTTAACGTCCTCTTCTCACCCATTTCACGGCATCTGCCACAATCATCTGCTTATTCTGCATCATTCGCATACCCCCCTCCGACTTCTCGTCAACCTCTTCCGAACCACCTCCCCGGTCATCCAATACCACCTTTGTCTCTCCTTTCTCCAAATAATACTTCCCTAAAGAAACCCATCCCATCGATT
Source organism: Butyricimonas sp. RTP31003st1_G1_RTP31003_210430 (assembly GCF_040920905.1). Taxonomy (NCBI): domain Bacteria; kingdom Pseudomonadati; phylum Bacteroidota; class Bacteroidia; order Bacteroidales; family Odoribacteraceae; genus Butyricimonas; species Butyricimonas sp. RTP31003st1_G1_RTP31003_210430. The sequence continues at coordinate 21,233 of NZ_JBCOSQ010000009.1, forward strand.
CCTCTGCCGGTTCAACTCGGATTTCATGACTCCCCGATGAATCATACACGGTATAATATATACATGTACCTTTCTTTCTCGCCTGGAAAAGCATTCCCATTTTAAAGAAATCTCCATTATAAAAATATACCTCGTATTCCCCTGCTTCTGGAATCTGAGTTGTCCATTCAGCTTTGTATTTCCCCTCCCCGACACTCTTACAATAAGCATCATGAACCACGGTTCCATAAAAGCGATTATCAACCATTTCCACCCAACGCTCGTAATTTTGTCTTGCTTTATCCCAGGATTTCGGTCCTCCCCGTAATAACGTGAATAACTTCTCCCCTTGAGGCTCGACCAGCTTAAAACCTTTATCCCGATTATTCACGACAATTTCTCCGGGCCGAGGTAAAAAGACCGTTGAATCTGCGGGAAAGACTCCCGTCAAGGTATCTCCTTCAAAAGGACGTATTTCATCTGTTAATACCCATCTTCCCGAAGGAATGTTCTGCACCAGCGGGGAAGTGATCATAAGGCCTCGATAATCCATTTTCACCCGAATCTCCTTACATTCGTGTCCTTGAATTAAAAAACTACGGACTTTTTCCCCTTTTATCCTTGCCGCAGAAACCACAAGCACCCCCTCCACATCACCGGGATTATACACTTTAAAGCGACCATATGCAGATTTACTTCGCCTTCCCTCCCCACCGTCTTCTTCTTCCGGCAATTCAGTCAACACAACATCTTCCAGTAGCAACACAGGCAAATGATCCCTGGTGTACCACGTCCTTAACCGCTCCTTCAAGTCCATCCCGAACTCCTTCATGAATTCCTCACAAAATAGATCTATATCAACTGTTTCAAACAAATGTTCTTGTAAAAAACGATTATAAAAACCATATAACTTCTCCTCTGACAATTTATGTTTCAAATATTCTTTCAACTCGATCGTCTTCCATTCAATAATTTCTCCTAGCAATTCAGGAGACACCCCCTCGTCCGTAAACGCCTGCATCAAACTATGATCTTTCAAATAGGCAGCGACATCCCGAACTCTCTCCGGGGCCTGCATCGCAGCCGGTAATTTATCCACGGGCATCCCGAACATCTTGATTACCTCCTGTATCGCGGGGAACTCCTCAGAACTCATGAAAAAAGTATTCCCAACAAACATCGGAGCTATTTTATATTTCCCCGATTTAAAAATCATCGCAATATCCCCCTTAAAATTATTCATCGCCACAAAATCCCACTCCTCAACAGGTGGTGGTGTGCTCTCGAAATAAAAAGCACTGGCCATCCGTTCCTGCATAAACACGATTCCCGCTTGCAAGTATTCTTCATTCTGAGCCCATCCCCGGTAACGTCTCGAATAAGAAACCGGAGTCTCCATAACGATAAACCATTTATACGGATACCGTCCCGACGGGCTGTATGCCTCCGGGTCTTCCCCCTCGATCTCTCCTCGTTTCCTCCAAACCGCATTTGCCTTTTGCTTATAATCTTCATCCATCTGGCAAACAGTTGACTCCGTCATGTATTTAATATCCCTTATCATGAATTTAAATGCCTTTTCAGGGGCCTCAAATGCCTGAAGTAAAAAATCACTACTTTTATAAAAGAAAATATCATATTGTGTCCCATCTACCTCTATCGAACGATTATCAAACTCCGCGATACTTAAACTGATACCTTGTAAAGCATGATCATGCCGAAAGAAAGTCTTCCCCTCTAAACGCTCCGGTTCCCCTTGTGAAACCGCCATACGCCCGGCAGCATTCTCTACAGTCAAAGAATAACGTGTAAAATCCACTTGTCGATCAAACAACGAAGACAAATGGATCGGTGCCACACTTTGTGGATACCACAAACACTCCGGTTGCAACAACGTCACCTCTTCACCCACGAAAGCCTGCCGATTCCCGAAACGGAAAATACCAACACTATTCGCTTCCGTGTCATAAAACTCCTTATCTGGCAAATCCAGGTAACATACTCCCTCATTTATACCCCCTTCATATTCCATCTCAATCACTAACGTATCTCCCGGCTGTATTATCCGATTGATCTCGACCACTTGTTCGTCACGAGAATATCGGGTTTCCTGCCCTTCACAAGTCAATCGTGAAATCGTCAATGATGGATTCAGATACAAAATAATCGAAGGTATTTCCTTGCCCGTTTTATTACAAATTTCCATTCGACTGGAAGCCTCCATTCCTTTTACCTTCTCTTTAAAATGAATATCATGTTCCAGTATATGCACCTTTACCTTATCCTCACTTCGCACATACGCCTGCCTAAACGCCTCCCGCTGTTTTCCACCTTTGACAAAATACCCTTCATAGCTCACCCCGGCAAAAACAGCAATTACTAGTAACCCGGTTCCTGCCAATCGCAAAATATTTTTCCTTTCCGATTCTCCTGTCAAACGTTCCACGTAAAAAATAGAAAAGCACAATAACGCCCCACCCAAACCCAAGAACACCAATCGTTGTAATAGAAACAACCCTAAATTTGCACTCCCGACTTCAACAGAAAATATAGCGGGAATCGTCCTCGCCAATGGATCCAGCAACCCATGTAATCCTCCCGTACTCCCAACCATACCGGCAATAAGCATCAACAATAACAAAATCGCAAGTCCCTGCGATTTAATCCAATGTACCACAAACATGGATATTCCCAAAAAGAAAACTAAACCCGGCAATGTCAAAGTGAAAAAATAGAATACATACATGCTCACCTCAACACTCCCCTTTGGAGTAAACAAGTGAACCATCAAAGTCACCAGCATGGAAATAATATTCAAGACAACCACCATTCCAGCAAGGCCTAGAACTCGCCCCCACTGTAACTCTCCATTTGTGCAAGGCCGGGTCCATAACGGCTCCATGGTTGTCACTCGTGCTCGTTTCTCCATCTCAGCCACGAAAAACACGATCAAAAGTGCTTGTAAACCATTAAAAAGATAGGCATTCATATAAGGGATACAGGACGGCAACGCTCTCAAATACCACAAATTCCGACCGGAAGTCAATCCATATTCCATTGCACTGTCAACACTACCAATTAAAAACTGGAAACACGAAATTCCCACCACTCCCAAGACTGCAAAAATCAGAAACACCCAACTCCGTCGTAGTAGTCTGGCCTCGTAACGAGCAACCATTATCACTCTCTTAATACTCATGATTAAATATTTTATTAAGCTTATTGCTAATCGTTTCAGTAATCTCTTTTTACCCATTTCACGGCATCTGCCACGATCATCTGTTTATACTGCATCACCCGTGGTTTCCCTTCCTCCTGTATTTTTGATGCTTGCGGAATACCCCGGTCATCCAATACAACTTTAGCCTCTCCCTTTCCAAAATAATATTTCCCCAAAGAAACCCACCCCACAGATTCTTCCGCTGGTTCAACTCGGATTTCATGATCGCCTGATTGATCACATACAGTGTAATACACACTCGTTCCTTTTTTTCTTGCCTGAAAAGCTAAACCCATTTTGAAAAAATCTCCATTATAAAAATAGACCTCATACTCTCCAGACTCAGGTATTTGAGCTGTCCATTCCGCTTTATATTTCCCTTCACCAACACATTTACAATAAGCGTCATGCACTACTGATCCATATAACCGATTATCAATCATTTCTACCCAACGTTCATAATTTCGTTTTGTTTGCTCCCAAGACTTTGGCCCCCCACGTAATAACGTGAATAATTTCTCACCCTGAGGTTCAATCAATTTAAAACCTTCATCCCTATTATCCACAATTATTTCCCCTAAACGAGGTAAAAATACCATCGAATCTGCCGGAAAAATCCCTGTCAACGTGTCGCCTTCCAACGGACGCATCTCATCAACCAACACCAGTCTTCCTGGGGGAACATTTTGGGCCAACGGGAAGTTAATGGTAAGCCCCGGATAATCCTTTTTTAGTCGTATTTCCTTACACTCATGTCCGCAAATTAAAAAACTATTTATTCTCTTTCCTTGTATTTTAGCCCCAGGAACGATAACCAAGCCTTCCAAATCTCCGGGATTATACACTTTAAACCGAGCAAATGCAAGTCCATATCCTCTAACGTTTTCTTCACTTTCATGTAATTTCGACAACACAACATCCTCTAACAATAACACGGGTAAACGATCCCTAGAGTACCATGTTCTTAACTTCCCCTTCAGATCCTGTCCAAACCAATCCATGTATCCCTTACAGAATTGATCTATATCTATCGTTTCAAATAAATGCTCTTGAAAAAAACGATTATAGAAATCATATAACTTATCTTCCGACAATTCATGTTTTAAATATTCTTTCAATTCTATCGTTTTCCATTCAATAATCTCTCCCAACAATTTCGGAGAAACATTTTTATCTGTAAATGCTTGCTCCAAACTATGGTTCCGTAAATAATCCAACACGTCGTTTATTTTCTCCGGAGCTTGTAAAGCAATATTCAATTTATCTATAGGCACCCCCAATGTTTTAATCACCTCATGTATTGCGGGGAATTCATTAGACTTCATAAAAAAAGTATTTCCACTGAACATCGGAACTACATTACAATTCGCCGATTTAAAAATCATTTCAAGATCACCTTTCAGATTATTTCTCTCCACGAGATTCCATTCCTCTACCTCACGCCCTTTTTTCATATCATACTTAACTCCTCTCCAATGAGCAACTCGTTCCGGCAAAAATACTATCCCCGCTTGTTGACGCTCGCCTCCTAAAGCCCAGCCTCGAACTGGTCTACAAAAAGAAATCGGGGTCTCTATTGCAATAAACCATTTATACGGGTATCGTCCGGACGGACTATATGCCTCAGGACTTTCCCCCTCAACTTTACCCTGCATTCTCCATACTTCCTTGGCCTTCTCCTTATAACCATTATCCATTTGACAAACCGTCGACTCTGTCATAAATTTAATATCCCTTATGACTGTTTTAAAAATTTCCTTAGGAGCTTCAAAAGCTCGTACCAAAAAATCACTCCCTTTAAAAAAGAAAATATCATATCGTGTTCCATCTACTTCTATCGAACAGTTCTCGTATTCTGCAATACTTAAACTGATTCCTTGCAAAGCATGATCATGCCGAAAAAAAGTCTTCCCATCTAAACGCTCCGGAATCCCCTGCGAAACAGCCGTACGTCCGACAGCATTTTCCACAATCAGAGAATAACGGGTAAAATCAACTTGTCGATCATATAATGAGGACAAATTAATAGGAGCTACACCTTGTGGATACCACAAACATTCCGGCTGTAACAACGTTACCTCTTCCCCCACGAAAGCCTGTCGGTTCCCAAACCGGTAAATACTGACACTATTTGTTTGCGTGTCATAAAACTCTTTATCTGACAAATCCAAATAACAAACTCTCTCATTTATCCCCCCTTTATATTCAATTTCAATCTTCAGCGTATCGTCTACTTGTACTGTTCGATCAATCTCAACAACCTGTTCATCACGCAAATATCGAGTCTCTTGCCCCTCACACGTCAAGCGGGAAATTATCAAAGATGGGTTTAAGTATAGGATAATCGAAGAGAGTTCCTTACCTGTTTTATTACAGATTTTCATCCGACTGGAAGCCTCCATCCCCTTTACCTTCTCTTTAAAATAAATTTCATGCTCCAGTACATATATTTTAGCCTTATCTTCACTCCGTATATATGCTTGTCTAAAAGAATCTCGCTGCTTTCCTCCCTTAATAAAATATCCTTCATAACTCCCGCCAGCAAAAACAGCAATTACCAACAACCCGATTCCAAGCAATCGCAAAATATTTTTCTTTTCCGATTTTCCAGTCAAACGCTCCTCATAAAAAATCGAGAAAAATAGTAACGCCCCTCCCAAACACATAAACATCAAGCGTTGCAACAAAAACAAACCCAGATTCACGCACCCTATCTCAACAGAAAATATAACAGGGATCGTTCTTGCCAAAGGATCTAACATGCCATGTAACCATCCCGTACTTCCAATCATTCCCGCAATAAATACCAACAACAATAGTATTGCCAATCCTTGAAATTTGATCCAATGTACCACGAACATGGACAAGCCTAGAAAAAAGATTAAAGAAGGTAAGGTTAATGTCAAAAAATAAAACAAATATATACCGGCATCAAAAGCCCACGCTTGAGTGATCACATGTATCGACATTGTAACTAACACCGAAATAACATTCAAAACAATAATCATACATCCTATCCCTAACACTCTTCCCCACATCAGTTCTCCATTCGTGGCAGGTCTTGTCCATAACGGTTCCATCGTTGTTATCCGAGTTCGTTTTTCAATCTCCGACACGAAAAAAACGATCATCAACACCTGCATTCCATTAAAAAAGTAAGCATTCATATAAGGAATAAATGAAGGTAATGCTTTTAAATTCCATATTGACCGCCCCACGTTCAAACTATATTTCATCGCAACAGAGATGTCTCCAACCAAAAACTGGATACATGGAATTCCAATTATCCCCAAAATAGTAAAAATAATAAAGATCCAACTCCGTCGGACCAATCTGGCCTCATAACGAGCAACCGTCATTATTCTCTTCATTTTCATAGCCTACCCTTTTAATTTATACAAATATGATCTTTTCATTTAATCAGTCAACCCCATCAACTCATGGAATTTTACCATATCATTGGACTCGTGAATCGGATCTCCAACTGCTAAAATCCGGTTATCTTCATTTAATAAACAAACCCATCCATCTATATTACCCGAAAAACTATTCAGTTTATTCATCCTGCCTCTCTTATCCATAAAAATTGGTTGTTTAAAATCATTTTGCTCGCAAAGAATTGGCACAATTCTAGGATTCTCAGCATGTACAACCAAAATAAAAGCTACAGAATCTTGATACTTTTTATGAGCATCTATAAATTTACCCCATGAACGTAATTGTAACTTACACTCACAACACCCCGTAGAATCCACATATTTGAACACCTTATATTTCTGATGAAACAGTTCCGGACAAACGGTATCTCGTCCCATTACTTGTGCTTCCAACGTATTAGAAACAATTATCGTTTTCCCAATCCACCTCTCAAATACTTTATATTGTGTTCTTTTACCTGTCTCACAAGCAAAGAAGATCATCATAAAACATAAAAATATACACTTTATCCTCATTCTAATTTAAATTTATACATTACAATTTCTTCGTCATCATAATTACAAGCTCCCCGTGCATAAAACCAAGGGGCAATATATCCAATCACTTCGAAATCACGAGGAACTTCCATATCTGCAATCAAACAATTCCCGGAATAGACTTGCAAGCCATCTTTCATCCCTTTACCTTTTCGGTAACCTCGAAATAAAAAATCTTTATCTGGATTATACAGCATATACCTATAATAACCGTAATTTTCCATATCCTCCCTCATATATTTCTCTGCATCTTCAAGCGATAATGTTTCCCGATAATTGGTATCCATTGCAATCCCTTCAACTCCAAACGACACGAGAGTTGAATCCGTCAAATTCATTTTATAAATCAAAGGGTCTACTTCAAATGAATAATACAATTCATTTCTATTTGTTTCAAACAAAACATTCTTCAAATTAGGTAAATAACTATACTTTCTGTAAACAGGAGAAAATTTACACATCATTCGTTCAACCTTACCACTTTGTAATGACAGAAGAGCTAACGTATAAGTCTCATCATAATAACGTCGAATACGATTACATTCAAATGCATTCAAACTTATATGTTCCGTCGTTATAGGAAAAATCACATGTTGTTCTCCGTAAGCACAAATTCTATTTTTAGCATATTCCACTTCATAGATACCCAGATCTTCAGGATCAGGATTTCTTCGTTGTTCTTCCAAAGAATTTACACTTGTCCATTCTAACATGAAATTTTTTACTTTATTCCAAGCGGTATCGCAAACTGTAATCCCCCATTGTTCATCCATTATAACAAAATCTCCCGAAGGCAGCGCAGTCATGACATCTAATCCATTTAACTCCATTGGGCCTCGTCCCTTTCTATATATCGAACGAACATAATGTCCATCTTTATCATATACCAAAATAGAAGCCTGTAAACAATCAGCGAAATATAACGAGTCTTGATGAGTGAAAAAATTCCCGACCATTGACATTTTATTTCCATTAATTTTTAATGAATCCATATCGATTAATCGATCGATCTTTATTTTTTTCGTTGAAAAATTCGATATCGTGAAATAATCCACCACGTTTTTTTTGTCATCTTGACTTTCCTTACACCCAATCAAAATAACAAATACGCACAAAACTATTTTACTCACAATCCTTGTCTGTAATATGTATTTCATAAACTTGTATTATTATAGGTTTCAATTATTCTTTAAAAAAGTTACTTAGAACTTGATATCTTTTTGCCATAAAACGCCTAAGAAATTTTTCTTCTCCGTGTTTTTTCATATATCCATCGGTAAGCCAAGGAGAAATCAGCAAATAATCATCCTGATAATAAGCCCGGTTACTCATCTTCTTAAACTGTTCATGAATATCCATATACCTGCTTAAATCCTTAAAAGCTTGTTTGGAATCGAGTAATTCCGGTAACCGAGAAAATACTTCAGGACGATACTCCCCCTGGGGATTACAAGTAGCAATTCCTATAGTATATGCCCCACTACCCCCAAGTTGAACATCCAATATCTTTCCGTAGCTTTTACAATAAAAAGCTTCTTTCTCGACTAATTTATTCTCTCCCGGATCTCTCCTTGAAGGTACGGAGCCATATGATTTTTGATCTGTCATCAATTTCTGCCAAGTAGATTTCAAGATACAGCTTTTTACAAAATATTGCCCTTCACTCGTGTATTCAAATTTCAATTTTGCATTTGATACCACAGGTATTTCTTTACGAATAAGTTTTTTTTCCCAATTATAGGCATCACAGCGATAATATTCCACATAATCGAAATCCATCGATTTCAATCTACACGTTTCTCGATCAACAACAAGTATCCCCGCACAATAAAGATCTGTTTTTTTTAGATAATACGCTTGTTTCGTTTTAAATTGGAAAATATAATCATCATTCTCCGATTCTATTTGTTCGAAGGTAAAATATTTCATCTTGTCAAACAATGGTCCGTATCGTTCTATCGCACGCATCAACCAAAATATTTTTCGTACTCCTGACGTATAACATTCATTAACCCTACCCACTCTCTCATGTAAAGGGGTCAACGTATCACATCCATCAGTTCGGAGAGGATAGCTACGAGCCGTATAACGAGGAACAAATCCATATCCCCAAAAAGTAGCGTTTTCTAGTCTCGAATTCACTACTGTAAAGAAACAGCCGTATTCCCTACGATATTCTACCGCTCGCCCCAGACATTCCGTTATTTTCTCGTACTGGCCATCTCCGTAATAACAGTATCCCTTATATTTCTTTTTTCTCTTGATATCTTTTGAAATTTGTTCCAATATCTCATAAGGCGATTGTACACCCACGTAAACGTCATCCAGTAATATTCTTCTTTCTCGCAACACAATTACCTGTCCATCCGCAAGTTGTTGTACCGGCACACGTTTAACTTCAAAACCCAAACAAGAAAACTCAAGAGTATCTCCCGCTACAAGATCTTCCGAGGTAATCCAACACTGTCCGTCATCATTTGTCGAAGTCACAAGTATCCGGTTGCGTTCATTCACCACGTACACGCCAAACAATGGCGTAGACAAGCTATCTGTCACAGTCAAACACAAAGGAATCCCTTGGGCTTTTGAATTCAATACCTGACAGCATAATATTAAAGATAATAATACAACTAAATAATATTTCGCCATTTTACAAGTGTAATTTTTCTGTAATATATAATTCATTACTTCACTTTATTATTATGGAGCGCTCTAACAAATCCTTTTATCAAAATCACCATACTTTCCGACTCCTTCCTTATATGCAAGTAGAACTTCTTCATCAATCATTTTCAGGAAAGTACAAAGAAAAATTATAATATTAATTGTGTAAAATGACTTGTTAAACGCCCCATGATCTCATTGCTACTTACGACAGTCTTTATCTGAATTGCAGCTTGGTCTAAAAGAAATCATATTTCCACTATAACAACCATAAGAACCATTTCTAGGAGTTTTGCACACCTTATACAGCCCCTCTTCCCCCCGTTCGTGTACACACATCTTTAATACCAAATCAAAAAACATTCCCGCAGCACACCACAACAAATATGGAATTCCATTTTCACACTGATAATAAGCCTCATCGTATTCCGTATCTGCAATCAACTCTCCTGACTCTTGGCAAGTTTTCACTGGTTCGGCCCATACTACCATAGACAGCAACAATGCCATACATAAAAATAAAGAAACCAATTTTTTCATACTTTTAATTTTTAAGTAAAACATAAATTAATAAACACAAAGGATATGAATCCTCTATTTCAAACTCATTCTATGCATCCCTTTACATATAGAGGTATAATTCTATCATCTCTATTTATATTTACAAATAATCCCTTCGCAAAAACACCTTTATGCGAAGTATCATATTTCACATTTATATACCCTGTTTTTCCCGGTAACACTGGCTTTTTATCCCAAGTCACCTCCATACAATTACAAGATTTGTGAACATTCTTAATCAAAATAGGGATCGTATCTATATTCTTAAATTCGTAAGAGAAATTGTAATCTTTTCCTCCTTTAACTATTCCACAATCATGTACTTTATCCTTGAATACAATAGCATATTGTAACGTAGCATATTTCATATTTTTACCAGAAATATAAGATAATTCCTCCCGCAGATACTGATACAAAAAATCATTAAACTTGTCATTTATCCGTAAAGCTTTTTCTACATACACAGATGCATTCAAAGAATCATTTTTTACCTGAGCAATTTTTGCAGCTAAATACAAATTATAGAAGTATGAATGAACACTTATCGACTCTTCTATCTCATCTTTAGCTTTTGAATAATCAGCTTTTGAATAAGACAAAAAAGCTTTTGCTGTAGCACTTATCAAATATGAATACGCAGAATCTGTAAGTTGCAATTTGTTTGGCAAATTTGTCTGAAAAATTTCACCTCCAAGTTTTGTTTCTAACTCTTTGTCTGTGATCGCAGCTCCACCAACAATTGATTTCAAATCTCCTTGTGGAGAAAAAACAACTATTATCGGGAACCCGTATTCATGTAGTAATTGAGGTAAAAAATTATATCCTACAACATCTACAGGATTCTCAAAACATTTATACTTCTCTAATAAATGATTTTTCAGATCTTCGTCATCTTGAATCATCTCTTTCAAAATATCACAAGCATGACATTCCCTATGAGTAAGAAGAAACAAAACATCTTTCTCATTCTCTTGTGTCATTGTAAAAACATCTTGAAAGGACATTCTAATAAAAAGTTCTTCCTTCACTTCTGTACATGCACAACAGATCAGTATGAACATAAAAATCAATATCCGCATATATTCAAACATTCAATGTTCATTTTTTATTCAACATCAACTGCAACAACTCTCCCAACACCGGATTAGAAGGTCTCAACGATTCAAAATCAATTACTTTTCCCTCCTTATCCAACAATAGGAATCGTGGTATTCCCCTTAATGCTATTTGTTTCGGGAATGGATCTTTATACCCCTTGTTACATATCAACTGTATTCCATTCATTCCCTTTTCCTTCAAGAAATCCAACCACTCTTTTTTATTTAAATCCATTGAAATAGAAACCCATGTGATCGGTTTCCCAGCGAAACGGTGTTCCATATCTTTAATATAAGGAACCTCTCCGACACAAGGATTACACCCTGTAGACCAAATGTCTATAAACACATATTTTCCTTTAAAATCAGATAACGCAACCCATTCCCCTTTCTCATTCTCAAAAGAAAATTCGCTCAAATCCGTACCGGGTAAAACAGTCTTAAATTCTTGCAAGGACTTTTGTGCTTGTTCCGGCATCTGAGACAACAAGGCTACATTATCAGGACTTTTTACCATCGAACGTGCATTCTCAATCCGATCTTCAATTCCAAATAAATGACCTCGTAAAATCTCCATCCGTAATTGATCCATAATATAAGCTTCCCGCAACTTCTCACTCTTAAGCCCGGCTGCCATATCAGTAATATAACTACCTCGTCCTTGAATTTTTATCATACCCGCGGCTAAACGTGCGTACAATAGCTCCTGCACGCAATCTGTCCAAGACGGATAATTCACTAATTCCGGCAATAATTCTAGTTTTAACACGGCATTCGAATACCCGTTTTTCACAACCGGACGAGGAAAACCTTTACCGATCACCTTTGACGTAGCCACCCTTCCATACATCTTATCCAGTAACACTCCTTGGAAATAGGCAGTCAACATACGTTTCGTTTCCGGTTGCAATGTACTGGCATCAATCTCGTTCTTGATACTCACGTAAATATCATAAGACAGCTTCCCTCGTTTTTGATCAAAAACATCATCTCCATACCCCGGCCAACGATCTGCATATTTTGCATTAAGCTCCGTCAACAAATTATTCAACTCATATTCTCCTCCGGTATAAACAGGTTTATTTCCCTCAAGTACCATCCGATCTCCCGGCTTGGCCCAAACATTCCCAAAAAAAAATTTATAACAAGAGAAATTTATAAATTCGGGTTTCTCCAAAAGAAAGCTCAATTCAAAGCGCCCATCTTTTACTTCTGCCTGCCCTAATGTGTGAGTCATCATTCCGATCTTATGACTGACAGAAACTTGCGTTCCATCCGCAACTCCTTCCATCTTACCACTGATCGTTGTTTTCTTCTGATCATACTGTTTCAGCAACTCTTCCAACTGCATTTTTAATACTGGATCCGACGGACGCCGAGCTTTAGTCATCACCATATTTCCATCGGGATCGATCAAAATGAAACGAGGAATACTTTTCACTTTATACTTCTCGAAGAATGCGTGATTAAATGCATCCGGGGCAATCCCACAAATACCCTTCATCCCGAACTCTTTAACCATATCTTTCCATTTCTGAGTATCGGCTGGTTTATCTGCGGACAAAGAAACAAACACGATTCCTCTTCCTTCAAACTCTTCTTCCAAACGCATCAAGTGTGGAATCTGATATTTACAAGGTCCACACCAAGTAGCCCACACATCAATGAGAACATATTTCCCCTTAAACATATACAATCCCCACTCTCTATCATTCACATCCTTAAACTGGATATTTACCGCTTTCTTCCCTTCCTGATTTACGTCTGATGCCATCAAATCTTGATACTGCTTTTTGTATCCTGCCAATTGTTCTTTTCCCGCTTGAGTTATCACCATATTTTCCACCGATGCGATGACTTTATCCAATTGATACAACCATTGATTACGAATGATATTATCTAATTCCTGCAGGATATAGTATTCACGAACCTCGGCATTCATAATCCGTTCCGCTCTTCGTTGTAAAAAATTGTAGTTGTCATACGTAATTAACCCACAAGCATCCGCCATGTCATAGTAAATCCTCAAAACATCATCAATCCCCGGATATTTCAAATATGCAACATGATTGAACTTCATTTCTTGAAGAAAAACAAATGCCTCTGTAGGAATTTCAACCTTATCACTTGCCAACTGATAATTTTGCAATTGCATTTCCAACCAACTATAATAAATTCGTCTTTCTTGCTCTTCCACGAATAGATCATCTTTCAAATTCGCCTTTGCTAAATCCCCCAATGACTCCAATCCGATATTATCAATCCATTCGATGTACTCCTTCGTGTAAAACATCTTCGGATCCGGAATTCTCTTATCCCGATCCGGCAATTGATAGAACATCATTTCAACCCGATACGTCAAAGCGTTCGGCTTCCCGAAAAACATCTTTTGTGTCCACTGATACAAATAACGATTTATCGCTTTTGAATCTCCGGCGAACTTCCAGTCTTTTTTCCGGACATCCACCGTGACCGTTTCATCCGGCAACACTCTTATCCAAGAAGTCCGATCCCCCGAAATCAAATAAAACAAATCACCACACTCCTTTTCCGGTAGTAAAATCACCGTTTCTTTCATTCCTTTCTCCGGGGCAAAACAAGCTCGCCCTCTTCCCCGGATACTGTTATAAACACAAACATTTTGATCTGCACCTTTAACAACCACTTTTCCCGGTCCTGCCCATAATTCAGAAAAACATAATAGGCTACACACGATAAATAATAAACGATACTTCATAATCTATTCCATTTTAATGAATATACAATTCGGGGGATTTGTTCTCCCTTCACAAATCCCCCGAATCTTATTTATTTTTTCAACTCTTTTTCTAACATTTCTTTCAGCTCCGGTGATGAAGGTCGAGGAGCGTCGACCGACACGACTCGTCCTTGTTTATCAAATACCATAAACCGGGGAATTCCCTTTATCTTGTAATCCTGGGCAATCTTACTCCATCCGGATGCATGTACCTGAACTCCTCCCAACTCTTCCTTTTTAATGAAATCCAACCATTTCTGTTTATCTTTCGCTTCATCCACGGAAACGCCCAAGAATACCACGTCCGTCCCATGCATTTCCTGTTCCAACTTCTTCAAATGAGGGATTTCTCCCCGACAAGGACCACACCAAGTAGCCCACACGTCAACCAACACGACTTTCCCCTTGAAATCGGATAACGACACCTCTTTCCCGTTCACGTCCGGATAGGTAAAATCGGCAGCAATCGAACCGGGAGCCGTGTCATACAACGCTGTCCCGATAGCCTCAGCCCGAGCCTTTAGAGAAGGCGTTACCAAGTATTTTCCATAACGATCCATCAAACTTAGATATTGGTCATAAGACTTCAACCCAGCAAATACATTCCGTAACAAATACTCCCCTTTCAAACGATCTGTCTTCAAATACCCTAAACAAGTGCTTTGATAATCTACCGGATCATACTTTTTACCAGACATCTTATATCCAAAACTTGCATAGATACCGATCATTCGTGCTCCTTGAGGAAACAACAACACATCATCCGTCGTGAACTTATCATCAGATATAATCGTGTTGTAAAATTCCGGCCAATCCTGACGTTCCGGATGAGCTGTTCTGGGAGTCTGCAAAAAGACTGCTGCATAATAGTCCACGTCATAATCAATTTTCTTTTTCAATAAAGCATCAAACTCCGCGTTACCGCTCTTTATCTTCTTTTTAATCGAATCAAGTTTAGAAACAAATACAGTAAATTCAGGGAAAAAGTCCTTATAATTACTGATTGTCAGCATAAAATAAACTGATTTCAAACGAACATCAGCCGCAAAGTCTTCCCATTTATACAAGGCCACGTTCTCTTTAGTATTCTTTCCCGCCAACTCGGCCCTGTTTTCCAAAATATTGATATTGATTTTATCGCCACCTTTTACGTAAACTACAAAATCCATCTGTTTATCATTGCCTACTGTGTAAAACCCCGGCTTTTCCGGGCAAAACAAAAATCCATAAGAACCATCTTCTGCCACCATGGTCGAAGCATAAGAATGTGTCGTCCCATCTTCTACACGATAAAGATGAACTTCCTTCAAGCGATCATTTTTCACGAAACCCTTTATTTCCGTGTACTTTTGTGCATATAGCACCACACCCATACAGGTTAAAAACAATAACAAACTAAATTTTTTCATACTCCCGATAATTATTTAAAATATACTAGTGATTTAGGCGGACAATGGCAAATGCCATCATCCACCTTATTTTCAAGCCAACTGAAAATTCTTTACAAAACGATGTTAGTTACGAAGCATAACATATCCGGCTGTTCCTTTACCGGAATAAACAAACGCAGGCTCCGTTTCGATCTCCGGTGTTTGCCCGATTACATTAAAACGATACAATTTCCAACCCGTCGCACTATTTGTCAATACAACCAAATGATTGAATACCTCATCCGCTGGAGCTCCATATCTACTAGTCGCATTTACAATGTAAACTATTTCTTCTCCCGGAAAACGTTTCAACTCACTTTCACGATTATCTATTTTGACATTCTTATACACCTTCAACACATCACCATCCGCTTCCTTTTTAGAATAATAAATACAACTGGCATATAAAGAAGTTCCCATAACCTTTGTCTCTGGCATTTCACAATGTGCAGGAACAGTATCAATATCAACAATCGGATAACTAGCCATGGAATAAGACATATCAAACACGTAATGCTCATCTTTATTTTTATTCTTCATTACAGCAAATGCAGTAGAGGGATTTCCCTCTTTCCGAACTAACATCCGAATCATATCTACATCCATATTCGTTGGAGAAATTCCACCCTCGGAATCTTCAGGGAACAAATTCATGGAACTACCACTGGACGATGTATTATAGAACGTACTTGTTTTAGTATCAAAAAGCATCACACCATAACTACCCATCACCATATCAGGGTGCACTTCATACAATCCCGGTTTCGCATATCCCAACATTCCGCTATTCGGTGACATACCATAAATTGAATAAACCTTTCCTGCATTAATCGCATAAAAATCAGTGCTATACATTCCACAATTTTCCGGCTTACACACTTCTGGGACTTCATAAAAATAATCTTCATAATTATAAAACAGAGCCATGTTGTCTGCATTAAAGATCTTTATATCCTGATCGCTAAAAACATGAAAAGCTCTTTTATTATTCAACCGAGTCGTTGTTCCATCCGGATTCTGAATCACGGGAGTATAACGGGAAGACTGATATGCCATTTTTACCGGTTTCCCTTTTAACCGTTCTTGTCCAGAAGCGGTGATCAAATTTTCAATCTTCTTCCCATCCATAGAGATATAATCAATATCCGTTTCTCCGTTCTCCTCCTTCATCACGTACCACCCGGTACTTACATCCGATTGAACGGTCATCAACACTTGTTTTCGAACATAGATATCCAACTTGGGATCCCGTAGCTCATAAACCAAATTATAGGTTCCGGATTCATACGTCACTTCAAATGATAAATCTCTCTTCAAGGAAAGTGTATCCCGTTGCGGAGTAAATCCTGCCGTAACCGAAGGAGCTGCATACCACAAATGTATATAACGGGACTCATCATCCATATTCTCTAATACGGGAGTAATATTCAAAGTTGAACGGATTATTACCGTAGTATCTTCAAACCCGGAAATAGTTACAGGAAGTAATTCTTCATTAGAAATATAACTATAATTCCCCCGGTCATCAATACAGGATTGTACTCCCTGAAGAGATGTTATTAAACCTATTCCTATTAATATGTTCTTCAGTTTCATAATCAATTTCATTTTAATCATTCAAAAGTTACCAATGTACCGTCTGCCTCACTTAATGGATCATCCGGATGATTCGTATTATACTCCAATAATTTTTGTTTCACCTTAGAACTCAGATAATTAGTATAATCTGTATTCAAACGATCACCGTCAAAGTCCGAGAATCCGGTATTATCAATAATAAATTTCATTTTCACGGAACCCCAAGTTGGTCCGAAATAATATTTCCAATAGGTATCCCAATTGGTAGGTTTTACCGCCATAGACGTGGTCTTTACAACAAAATTCGTCCAGTCGTCAATTCCTGATCTAAAATACTCATTCTCCCCAATCTTCAACTCAATCCGAACCTCTTCCAATTCCAAAGAAGGATCACGCAAAACGATTAAAGGAAAACTTTTACGTACACTCCCTTTAGGAATCTTTAAATGCTCTAACATTTCCGGATCATCAAAAGCCACAAAATGCTTTCCTGCAATTGCCGATCCCGGTTGTCCAGCATTCGTTTGTTCCAAGATAAAAGGACGATCCGAATCTGTCGGGTACCCCATCGTCAGTATCTCAATAAACACGGTATCCCGCATCTGATCATCCGGTTGGATGAAAAAAGTATGGGCAATGCTATCTCGCTGACCATAAGTTGTATTTTCAAAATACAGGGCCGGATCATTTTCATACTCTAATGCTGAATTTTCTTTACAACTGATTGTACCCACAACCAATAAAAATATCAATATATTCGCAATTACTATTTTCATAATCTCTCTTTTTACTTAATCAAACACACTTTGGCTCTTAGGTATCGGAAGCAGATAAGCTCCTTCCGGAATAGTTTTATTCTTGGGCCAAGTAAATCTGGTAAAATTATGTTTCTTATAGAAAGCCCACATCTGTCCTTCTCCGAAGAATTCTTTCCGATACTCTTTCTCCATCCGGTTCAAAACATCTTGTTCCGTTACAAGTGAATTATCAATAGAAATATCCAGATTCCGAGCGATGCGATATGTTTTAAAATACCCACTAGCCTCAGACAATGGAGAATCTTCCACCAAAATCAAATACATCTCAGCCAAACGAAGTACAGGCACAATATTCAGAGACTCATAAGTATCACTTCCCGTGTATTTTCTAAAATGGTTCACTTTATTGGAATTCTGATAAGTCCTCTCTTCCCAATAACGATTTGCTTTATTTCTTATATCATCCGGATGTATTGTACTTTCATACGCTGTATTAATATAAGCTACAGTCTGTCTCAAACTTGCATCATCATCCTTAAATAAAGGTTGTAAGATCGTTTGATGTTGTGGATTATGTACCCCGAAAAGATGTTCACATTTCATTACCAAGTTTGTACCGGCTGTGGATAAACTATATGTTGACTCCGTGGCAAGTTCAAATTTAGATGTTCCATCTTCATTTTTAGCTTCAATTACCTCTTTCGCAAACTTTATCGCATTCTCTTTATCACCAATCCAATGATAGTAACGAGCTTTAGCCCCCTTCACTGCATAGTAATTAAAACGAACTTGCCGATAAAATTGCCACTCGTCTTGAGGCTTACCTTCCCAATCGTACGCAGGTTGATTCAATTGCTTATTTGAACCCACTAAAATCGGATCTTTCTCCAAAAGTTTTTCTGCAGCATCCAAATCCCGAATGATCTTCTCACACACTTCTTTGTAAGTGATCGTATGCAGTTTACCGGGATCTTTCGTCATCTCTTCCTGATAAGGAATTGCAGGAGCACTAGATACACCATCCCCTGGAATAGGCCCAAATAGACGTAACAATTCTAAATGAAGGAATCCCCGCAATCCTAGAGCTTCCCCTTTGATCAATGCCTCATTCCCATTTGTAAAAGTTACTCCGGTTGTTTCTAGATTTCCCAACACATTATTCAAATGCACGATACATTGATAATACTTTTTCCAAAGTTTTTCAATAGCCTCTTCCGACTTTTCATGTGTATAGTCAAATGCACAAATATTATAAATCAAGGAGGTTTTATCCGTTGAAATTGTCCAATGTTGTGCTAACATCTCAGGTAAATACATGGACGCATCCCGGCCATAAAGTTCTTTGGCTGCCAATTGGATATACGCTCCCGTCAAAGCACTCTTAAACCCTTCTTCATTAGCATACATATCATCCTCTTTCATTTCATTCCGCGGCCGTACATCCAACCAATCACTACACCCTGCACCGATTACCAATAATAATAACAGGATACAAGCATATCTCTTTTGTATCAAATTTCTCATAATCATACTCTTTTAAAATCTAACAGATAAAGACACTGAAAACTTGCGAGAGAAAGGATAAGATAAACCTCTCTCCTGTTTTATGGATGAAATTCTAAACACATCTTCCATGTAACCCGTTATGGTTAAGTAAGAAATGCCTACTTGATCCAGCCACTTAGCCTCCCAATCATATCCTAAAGAAATGGAACGGCATTCCAATGTATTCTCGTCCATCACGAAACGACTTGTTGCATTTGTCGCCGTAAAATCCCGTACTCCCTTAAAGAAAGCATTATCTCCCGGATTTTTCCAACGATCATATAATACACGTTTATCTGCATTATCATAAGGCTTGATATTCTCTACTTTACTAACTAACGTGTAATTATACATTTGTCCACCATAACGATAACCAAATATGGCATTCAACGTTATTCCTTTATACCGGAACATCGTATTTAAATTACCCCATATTTTCGGCTCATTAATACCACAAGGTACTTTATCTTTCGCATCCCAAGTATACGTCTCCGTCCCATCTTTCTTTATATATATTTCTTTACCGTTACTAGGATCTATCCCTTTAGATTTTACGGCGAAAATCGTATTCATAGATTGTCCTTCCTCGTACATGAAACTCGGATTCCCCCCATCTTCTGAACTCATCTGATCATTCAAAAATTCCAACGAATTTGAAATCTTTTTAATTTCATTCTTATTATGAGCCAAAGTACCTCCGACCAACCAGGCCAAATCCCGTTTTGTATCCCGAAGCACGTAAACATTCACTCCTAATTCGACACCTGTATTGGCAACCTGTCCCACGTTAGCCTTATAACTTCCAAAACCACTGGATGATGGTAACGTGATATCCGACAACAAATCATCTGTTACTTTGTTATAATAATCTGCATTGACACGAATCCGCCCATTAAAGAATTCCAATTCAGCACCCACATTCAATTGTTTGGTTTTCTGCCATCCTAAATCGCTATTTCCCATGGCCATCAAATAGACTCCATACCAACCTTGATAACTCGAACCTCCATAATCTTTAAAGGTTGTCATTGCCTGATAGGAATTAAATGCCTGAGAACCGGATGTTCCGTAAGAAAGTTTCAAACGAGCAACATTCAACAAATTATTATCCATCATAAATGCCTCATGATGCAAGTTCCAACCAATTCCGACAGACCAAAATGGTGCATAACGGTTATCACTACCAAATTTAGATGATCCTTCTATCTTGAATGAGGCATCTATAAAATAACGACGATCATAAGTATAATTCACGTTAGCGATTCCTCCCATCCGTCGAGAAAAACCTTCTGAACTTTGTGGATGACCATCTTTTTCATACATACTGGCCATACCGAGAAAATCCATATTAACATTAGAAATCCCTTCTGCCAAAATAGTGAAAAACTCGTTCTTTTCTTGAGCAAAATTATATCCTAATCCCACGTACAACTGGTGTTTCTCCATAAAATTCTTGGAATAATTCAACGTGAAATCTGCCTCATAATTGAAAGCTTCACCTGTGCCATACGAATAAGTTCCTTTCCGTCCATAATCATCTTCCGAGTAATTGTCAAAATCAGTATGTTTAGCCGATTTATACACATCTGTACGATCCGTCTTTGAAGTAATCCCCAAACGCCCGCGGACAAACAACTCCGGTAAGATATGCCATTCTATCGCAAAATTATTTTGGATTTGCGTGTACCGACTCTCATCCTTACTGGGTAACTTCGCATTATAAAGTGGATTATATACAAAATTTCTCCTATTAAGGCTATTATAGTAGTAATCCTCTAACACTTTTATCAAATTCCCTTCTTCATCATAAGGAGTCCAATAAGAATTAATTTTCGCAAAATCATTAAATGTTCCATAAGGAGAATTATATGAACGGTTAGAAGAAACTTGTAAATCATTTTGGAATGTCAAGTTTTTATATTTGTATGAAAGAAAAACATTCCCGTTAAATGTTCTCCGGTTTGATCCTTTCATGGCACCGGCAATATCATTATACGACAAACCGACCGAATAACGATAAACTTCATCTCCACCTTCAAAACGTAAACTATGTTTATGTCCCACGCCTGTTCTCACAGGATATTTCAACCAATACGTATTCACTCCCCGCTCGGCATCCATCTTACGTTGATTATACAAATCCCATAGCTCTTGTGTTTGATTGGCATTTGTATTCTCATACAATCCGGCAGCCCACTCGTACTGCAATTTCTCTCTGGCATCCAGTAAGTCGTAAGATGTCAAGTCCGGCGCCTCAATATTCAAACTACCTTTGTAAGTTACCCGGATACGTCCCGCTTCCGGCTTTTTCGTCACGATAACTACAACACCATTCGCTCCACGAGTTCCATACATCGCTGTAGCACTGGCATCCTTCAAAAGAGTAATACTCTCCACTTGATTCTCATCCAAGTCCATCATTCGTTCCAAAGTAATCTCAAAACCGTCCATGATAAACAAGGGTTGGTTTGTAGATTGCGTACTCCTAGAATCTTCCTGCAAATCTCTTACACCGACATCCAGACTGGAAGAACCACGTACTGTAATATCAGGTAATTTATTCGGGTCCGAACCAATATCAATATTGTCCGCAATATTAAAACTTGGGTCAATATTCCGGATAGAAGACACCAGATTCCGATTTCCAACCCGTTGGAGATCTTTCGCAGTAATTGTAGTTACCGCCCCCGTGTAACTCTCTTTTGCTTTCGTGAAAATACCGGTAACAACCACCTCATCCATTTCCGTCACATCTTCTTTCAGGACAATCGTGATCGGTTTGTCATTTTTCACCTGAAATTCTTGAGTCTTGTAACCCACGAAGGAGAAAATTAAAACCACCGTATCCTGTTTTGGAAAATCAAACTTAAATTTTCCATCAATATCCGTCACGAATCCCAATTGCGTGTTTTTTATCCGAATCGTTACTCCGGGCAAAACCTCACCCTTCACGTCCTTAACTACTCCGGAAACAGACATCTTTTGAGGAGCTTTCTGTTTTGTCGTGTCAACCGCCACACCCCGTTGGATCACGATCGTGTGATTATTCATCAAGCGATAGCTCAAATTTGTTCCTTGCAGACATTTATCCAACACAACCTTAATATCCGTTTCTCGGAAATTCAGATTTAAACCTCCAATTTCGGCAATATGCCGATCCTCATAAAGAAACGTGTATTCCGTGTTTGCTTCTAACAGACGGATCACACTCTCAAAAGAAGCGTCTTTCACAGACAACGTCACTTTTACTTCTTGGCTGTACACCGCAGCCGTCAGCTGCATTGCGGACACGCACATAAACAGGACGATAAACCTCATAATCAACCATGTTTTTAATAACCTTCTTTTCGGGAGAAGATGTACAATTCGCTTTTTTTTCATACATTTGTATTTTAAGTAAAACAATGCCAGTCACACTGGTACTAAAGGTGGAATAGTGCAAGTATTCCATCTTTTTCTTTTTATCTTTTGGTTACATAGATCTCATTATTCTTTATTTTAAACTTCACGCTCCCGGTAGCCTCCAGCATTTCTGCCAGCTTACTAAAATCATCATATCGCTCCACGTTACCGGAAAAACTAACTTGTTTACACCACTCGTCTTCAAAGGTCACTTTCAAGTCATACCACCTTTCGACAATCTCCATTATATTCTCCAAACATTGTTTTCGAAACACGAAATTACCATCTTTCCAAGCCGTGTAAAGAGCAACATCCACTTGTTCTTTTCTCAACTCCCCTTGCGGATCAACAATTCCTTGTTCATTGGGTAATAATTCCATGCATTTACGATCAGAAGTTGTCAACAACACCTTTCCTGTTACCAACGTCGTAAATTGACATTTCTCATCCTTATAAGAACGAACATTAAATTCGGTACCCAGCACCCGAACCTCATTCCCATTCATAACCACGATAAAAGGCTTCGCTGTATCTCGCTGTACCTCGAAATAAGCCTCTCCCGACAGATACACCCGTCTCTCCTTTCCTACAAAACGTACCGGATATTTTAACTCGGTCTCCGAATTCATATAGACCAATGTCCCATCTTGTAACCTCACCTTAAATTCACCTCCACGGGGTACGCGCATAATATTATAAGCCAAATCACCTTCTTCTTTATTTCCTAGATAAGATACCCCATTCCCATCCTTCACGATATTCACCCCCCCTTCACTTGCTAACGAATCTACGGTTTCCGTGCCCAAAATCACTTTATGCCCATCTGCCAACACCAATTCCGCTTTTGTTACTCCCGGAGCAATTGTCACCACTTCGGCTACCGGATGAATTTCCTCCTTATCTCTAGTCAGATAAAAGCCAATTCCAACAACGAATAAAGGCAATACAATTGTAGCTGCATACCTCATACACCGCCTCAAAATAGAATGTTTATACTCTTTCGTATTCCTATCTACCCGCTCCCAAGCCGCACGTTTATTTAATTGTCGAATGATTCTCTGCCGCTCGTCCCGATTTACCCGCCCCTGCACACGATGATATACTTCTCTATTTTCAGGACTTTCCTCCAACCACTTGTCTAACATAACTTTCTCTTCCGGAGAAATACATCCCTGCAAGTCCTTCACTATCAACTGAGAAACTTCTATACCTTTTTCTAAATTTTCCATCTTCCAAATTTTTGATTCGATCAAAAAAGGATCGTTTAATGACATTGAAAGATGAAAATGAAAGACAAATACTAACGAATTGATAATTAGAATAAACGATTTTTTAGAATTAAAAAAAACGAGCCCAGAAGGCTCCTATTTACAAACGCATTAAACGATCGTTTTATCCTAATACAATTCACAACAAGATCAGGGTGAAAACCTAATTCAAATTTTATTGATTATTTTATGACACATCAAGAGCATTTATTACAAAATCACCCTCTAAAAGCCAAATTTCCAACAAATTTAAACAATTCTTTTTACGATCATCACATTCTGAATTACCAATATCTAGTATTTTTATCCATTCTCGGTAAAGTTTAAACAAATTCGAAACTATCGGGATAACAAATGATGGTAAAGAATGAAATCCTAACAAGAACCTAAAGTAAACTGTAGGAAATTCTAGGGAAATAATCCCACTTATTCGAAGAACACTCGAAGCTCCCTCAGAGCTTCGCCATCCCCCAATGTCTGAGCAACGATTAAGCTTCGAATGAGCTCTGAATGAGTGAGATTATTTGGGTTGCATTACTTCTTTATTTAGGTTGAATTAGGGTATAACGTGTAGAATCTATTTCCATTTTTCACCCCAAAAACGCTCTGAACTGTATTAGTAGTAAAAAACTACTTATGAACCTGCATCAACTTTGGTTAATTACCCGGTACTCTTTCACGGAAATATGGCGAAATAAAACTTTCCGTGTTGCATTCATGGTCTTGATCCCTCTACTCATCGCATACCAGGTATCATTCCAAAGTGACATGTTCAACATTCCCGTCGAGTACACCCTTGTCCTACCTTCCTTCATTCCCACGCAAAACGCTTACATGTTTAACCTACTCCTGGTGTTCCCCCTTGCCACCATGGGATTCTGGGTACACAAGCAAAAAAAATACAACACGCTGGAAGCCCTGCTCATTCACCCGCAAGGAAACGATACCTACTCGACAGGCTTTATACTCGGGATCATCATTGCCTTCATGATCATGGGAAGTATCTCGCTCGCCCTAGCCGGGTTAATCAATCTTTTCGCCTCCCCGACCTCTTTCCAGCCCCTTATCTATTTGTTCTACTTGGTGACACTATTCCTTCCCACCATTGTTTTCGTCGTGGGTATCACCTCTTTCCTTGCCGCTCGTTGCTTTAAAAACGGAACCGTCACCACCTTTTTTATGCTAGTTTACCTCTCCGTGGATATCCTCTTCCTATCCACCCTTTACCACGGGCTATTCGATCCTCTCGGCATCCTCCTTCCCTACACGTTTTCCGGCTTCACGGGGATGGCCGATTTACCCGGTTTTTTGCTCCACCGAACAACTTTCCTCTTGCTGGGAATTGGGTTCATCACGCTCGCCATCAGTGGCCTGCCCCGTATCCCCAACAAGATCAACGGCCGCCAACGGGCTGTCTGTTCCGGGATACTCTTACTTTTCGTGGGATTATTGGCAGGGTTTATCACGTACAACCATCACGAGCAAGTCGAACGACGCCACGCACTCTATGAATCCGTGTACGAGAAGCACGACTCTCCAAACAAGATGAACATCATCACTCATGACATCCGGTTTACCTACCAAGAGAAACAGGCTCACGTGGAAAGCCAGGTATCGCTACATAACCCGACTAGCACAAGCCTATCGAAAATCATCCTTTACCTGAACCCCTCCCTAGAAGTTACAAGCATACAAGAAAACCTATCTCCCGTGCCTTTCACGAGAGAGGCTCAGGCTATCGTGATCTCCCGACCTGTTTCTCCCGGTGATACTCTCACCCTTAACATTCAGTATCAAGGAACTATCGATGAAGGAATCTGCTACCTCTACATCCCGAAACGACAGAAAGAATTTGACATTGATAACCGTCACTATCTATCCTGCAGGTTCGGCCATCGATACGCCTTCCTCGAAAAAGATTACATCTTGCTCACACCCGAATGCCTCTGGTACCCGGTTACTTCTCCACCCGTAAACCCCGCACATCCCTATAACACCCCGTGCGATTTCACCCGCTACACCTTAACCGTCGATCACCCCAGCCGACTTACAGCTATTTCCCAAGGCTCACGCCACGAGACGGCATCAGGTACCCGGTTTGAAAACGAACACCCTCAAAGGAACATATCGCTATGTATCGGGAAATACGAGAAACGGGAGATAACCGTGGACAGCGTGACCTACGAGCTGTACATGTCAAAAAACAACTTCGAGGTTCTCTCCTCGATTGAACAACAATTAACTTCACTCCCCGACAAGATCAGGGATATGAAAGAGACCATAGAATATGAAAGAAAATCTTCCTATCTATTTAACCGCTTGCGCCTCGTAGAAACCCCGGTTACCTTCACCTCCCACTATCACCCGGCAACAGGAGGAAGCGAGATGATACAACCCGAAATGGTATTGTGTCCGGAAAGAGGGATCGGTATATTAAATGGAAGAATTAGAGCCTTTGCTAAGAAATGGTTACGTTTTGAAATATCTGAGTGGATTGAACCTTTCAAATATAGTATATACTGGCGACTTAACAATGAACATATTCTAACATCTTGGGAAGAAGGCCCACTCTCCCACCTAAAGTTAGGAACAACATGGCATTACGAATCAATTTACAACATATACAACTTCAATCCTCTATTTTTTTATTGCATAAACCATATTTACTCTCACAAATACCCAACGATCAATAGTCTCTTAAATCAGATCGTGAAAAGACCATGGGAAAACAGAAATCCCAATGCAGCACCTCTAGACTCCCAACAAAAAGCCTTGGACTATTTAAATGGGAAAAGTTATCGGACAGCTCTCTCGGATAAGACACTTTCCTTTGAGATCATAAATCAAATTAATGAACTAAAAGCAAATGATCTACTCTCACAAATCATTCTTAAAGGAACTACCTCCACGGATTTTCACGTATTCGTACAAGATTTTATGACAACCAATCGTTTCCGACAAACTGATTTTCAAACTTTTGACGATGCTTTTTCAAAAAAATTTGGATGGCACCTATCCGAAATTTTCCCGGAATACTTTGACTGTCAAGAGCTACCCGCTTTTCAAGTAAAAAACTTTCGGGTAAAACGAATTTTATCACCCACAGAAGAAGAAGGAGATCCTTGGACTCCTCACACCAAATTTAGAATGGAATTTGACGTTTTAAACCAAAGTGATGTGGATGGAGTCATTGCTATGCACTTAGGAACTGCCATTTTCAAAGCTGGACCTGAACATCAGATCGACAGGATTCTCTATACACCTCGCACATTTTCTGTGAAAGCCAGAGAAGCCAAAAAAATTATATTTATATGTCCGAATCCAGTTATTTCACATAGCATTTATACCGGGTTGTCAAAAAACCGTCCAAACATTTTTAATTTTCATGATAAGACGATCACGCTAGAAAAAGGAATAGAATCCACCAGAGACACCATCACTGGGGAAGAATCCATCTCTCCCACAATCTTCTTTCCTCCCAAAAATGAAATCATCGTTGATAACGAGGATAACAATTTTCAAATCACGGATCCTCCAGCCCCCTGGCTAAAACGTTTCCTAAGGCTAGATCATAATCACCACACGCATTCCTCTACAGCAGTATCCCATTGGGAATACACACTTATGCCCGACTGTTTCGGAGAATATTGTTTGAGCTGTCTCAGAAAAAGAACAGGTAAAGGAGAAGGTTTACTGACCTGGACAACTCCCATTAACAAAAAAGGTAAATACAAGATATATGCTTATATTCCAAATATCTCTCATCGTCACGAACGCAGTAGAAGTATGATTACCCAAGAACCCATTCGGGACATACAATATTGCTACTCCATATCCTACAACAACAGAGAAAAAAAGATTAAAGTCCATGCACCCCAAACTTCCAAATGGGTGTTCATTGGAGAATTTATGTTACCAGAAGGAGAATGCTCGGTCTCCCTATATGATATCGGTTTACCCGGACAATGGGTTGTGGGAGATGCTATAAAATGGGTTTATCAAAAACCGTAATCACTCACCAACCACTTGATTCAATAGTAGGAGTAACATCGTTACTTCTGCTATTTTCTGTTTTAACTTTTTATAGGCGATCTTTTTCTGCGTTTTCACCGTGTTCTCCGAAACTCCCAGCAAGCGGGCAATTTCCTCGTTATCTTTCCCTTGCATGGCAAGCTTGAAAATTTCCCTGCATTTCGGTGCCAATTCTTGTTCTGTCTCAGCCAATATCCGTTCTGCCTCTTCTTCGATCACGTAATTGATAAAACAAACCTGTGATTCCAGTTCCTGCACTCCTTTGGCCATATACTCACTCTTCACCCGCTCATGTTTCAAATGATTCAGTGCGTTATTACGGCTGACTTGATACAAAAAGGATTTCACATGAGCCGCGGATGCCATTTCCTCCCGATTATCCCACAAGGAAATAAACGCCTCTTGCACACAATCCTCACAAACAGAAAGATCATCAATAAAACGGTGCGTGAACAAACACAAACTATGATAAAAAGTATCAAAGATCTGTTGATACACTTTTCTGTCACCAACCGTTAATCCTTGGATTTTTATTGAAGTTTGTTCCTGCATACACTTACGCTTTATTTATTTCCTCTTTACGTAAAACAAAGATAGAAATGAAAATGTAAAAACGAAATGATTTATTTCATTATGTTTCAATATAGTCTCTTTTTCTTTATAAAATTAAAATCTATTTATAAATTTAAGGGGCTATATAGCCCCTTAACACAAACAACAGACAATATTAATTACAAGAAAATAATTCTCATTCACACACAAACTATTGCCCTGTATTCATTGAAATATATTCTCTCAGAGACTCATTTTCTATATTTGCCTCCAACATGAGAACCAACTTTTGTAAATCCTCCTCTGATTCCATTTCCGTTTTCAGATATTTTAATACCGGGAACGCAATATTCATCGCTTCGTCATCATGAAACAATTTAAATCCTTTTTTACAACGGCTATACAAGCCCTTTACATCTTTCTTCAGATAGGCTTCCGTTATATCAATACATGCAGACAACTCTTTTCGTTTTTCCAACTTAAAAGATTTAATCTCGTTTTTCATGTTTACCACATCTTCTATTGTACTTTTTTTATCATACCCTTTCAAGATATAACTCAACTGATTATAATACACGGCATATAACTTATTATCAACCTTCGTTTTACCCAAAGACCGGATGAACTCCTCCCGATGATCTACCAAATATTTAAAATGATCTGTTCCCTTTTTAGTCAACGCCGGACTTTCAAAAATAAACCAGTAACTACTATCCACCTTTTCAGACTCATCCAACAATCCCAATAAGACAGCACTCACTTCCTTCGCCTTATTCTCCTCATATATAGACAACAGAGACAGAATATACCTTGATAGGAAAGCCTTATCCCGGTTTCCCTCTTCATACAATCGGTCCAGATACCCCGTGGAATTCTCTTCTTCCATTCCTTCTTGTACACGTTTCAAAAATTCATCCGCCTCACCGGAACCGAGTAATTTGTGATACACGCTACCATCAGGACGCAAAATCAAGAACGTCGGGAAAGCTCGTATGCCGTAACGCTTGGCTAATTCCGGCCCTTCTCCTTTCTCCATATCAACCTTGAGACACACAAAATGCTCGTTAAAATAATCACCCACAATCTCCTGCGGGAACACATTTGAAGTCATGTATTTACAAGGACCACACCAAGAAGTGTAACAATCCAGGAATACCATACTTTTTGCCCTTTCCGCTTTCTTCAAAGCTTGTTCCAAAGTCAGATCCTCCCAATACACTCCGACAGAAGCCAACTTCTTAAAACGACTGAAAAAAGATTTCAAATATCCTTTTAAATCTTCTCCGGCTGCCGATTCCACGAACTGATCTCCCAATGCAGCAACTCTTTGCCATTGCTGTTTATCTCCCTTTTTCTCCACAAATTGCAAAGAAGTTGCCAAAGTCCACAGTTCTGCCTGCGGCAAATTCTGTACTTCCCGTTCCAAAATTGAAATCATCTCATTTACATCCTCGTTACAACGGGCATAAGCCAAGGCCAATTTAGTTCGAAGGTATTCCTTACCCGGCAGGTCATATTCATTCAATTGCTGTTGCATCACATCCAACCGCCCGACATCCTCTTTCTTTGCAAACCCAGCAACATAACTATATAACATACCGGAATAGGCAGAAGCAATTTTCTGATTTACTTTTTCTTCCCCAATACTCTTTTCAAAAGCCGCTTTATTCTTTAACAGAAAAGCAAAATTATCGGATGTCAAAGGAGAAAGGAAACTATCCTCGTATATTACCCAATAAGGCTTAGCCATTTTTTCTTTAGAAGTCAAACGCTTTACCAATTCATCCGCCACCACTTTTAAACGCTCATTATCATAGGTATCTTGTAACGTCAATACATAATCCAACATACGTTTTTTCGTCATCTTTCCGGTCTTGTACTCCTTTTCCAATACCTCCAATGTATTTTCTTTCTGCAAACCTCTCTTTACCCGAAGAATGAACTCTTGAAGTTCTCCGCCTCCAACAACCCGATACGTTTCCTTCCCCTCCGGATTCAAAAGTAAAAAGGTCGGGTATGCCCGTATTTTAAATTGCTTGGAAAGTTCCTTTCCTTCTCCTTTCTCCATATCAAACTTGACATTCACGAAATGAGCATTAAAAAAGTCCCCAGCTTCCTTTTGAGGGAATACCTCCTCCGTCATCATTTTACAAGGGCCGCACCACGTCGTGTAACAATCCATAAACACCATCTTTCCTTGAGCCTTTGCTTGCTCCAAAGCCTCCTTCAGCGTGATTTGCTTAAAATCGACTCCTTGCGAAAATAGCTGAAAATAGCCACATACGCATATCAATAAACACACAATTCTTTTCATACAGTAATTTTTATTCATATTATACAGGGGCTGTCCTCAAAGTCATTTCTCCAACTCCCTCCCCCCTTCGGGGTACTCCCTCTATAAACAGAGGGAGTGTTGAAATACTCTCTATCTTCAGAATGAGTCACCAGCTCCTCCTCTGTTTATAGAGGAGGTGGCACGAAGTGACGGAGGAGTTTTTTGAAATCTAATGACTTTTTGGCCAGTCCCTGTTCATTGAATTTATTCTTTAATCCTAATCCCGTCAAGACAGAAATACGGTGGGGTTCTCATCCGACCAGTTCCGGCCTCTATATCCGATGATGCCACATGGAATACAACTTTCGACACTTCTCCCAAGGAACTTAAATCCACCTTATACCAATCGTTAATCACCAAGCTCCAATCCGGATGATTCGGATCACCCTTCCGGGTACACAAATAAAACTCTACCTGACCGGTTTCTGTCTCTCCGTTATATCCCGTAATGATCAATTTGTAGAAATCCTTATCGTCATCCACCATCTTCTTCACACCTCCCGGAACATTCGTGAACCATACCCCTTTTTTATTCGCACTACCCGGAATATTGGGATTAGCAACCGGCTCTTCTTCTGTTCCGTACTGATCCCCATATACTAATGCCAAATAGGTATAAGTCGTATTGGCCACTAAAATATGTTCTACCACGGCCGGAGTTCCCAGCGTAAAATAAGTATCATCGCCCTCAACCCGTCCAACAGCATATACTTCATTCGCATTGGGAAATCTCGTGTACACACTATAAATATTTGAATCCAAAGCCTCTTGAGTAGCCGTCCACGTAAAGGAACGGTTATTCCGGTTCGAATAAGCAAACCCGGCATACGTCCCGTCATTATTTTTCTTTGTATTAAACGTTACGGAATTCCTGTGAGCCGCTTTCGAAGTAAAGCCGCCGTCCGGGATCGCATGAGTAAAACGATCCAACTCCAGTTCATTCAGCGTCACATCATTCGGTACAGGCGCCAGCACATCCTTATCATCGGAACATGCCATAAAAGCTATAATCAGAATGAATATAAACCACAAATTTCTCATAAATCTCATATATTTACTTGTTTTGTCAAACATCAATTACCAAGTTCCGGATTCTGTACTGCCAGAGGATTTTTTAACCGTTCGTTCTCCGGGATCGGCCAACAATACTGATTTTCCGTGAAATTCACATCCGGTTTCAGCGTATATATCCAAGGTTTATTCTGGGCCGCACTGGCATCCGTGTCATTTATAAATCGCAAAGAGGCAAAATACTCGCTTCCATTTTCCAAGAACTGTTCTACCCAGATTTCCCGGAATATCGCTCTCAACAAATCTTTCTTACTTCCGGGAGATAAAGCTGGTAACACAGGGTTTGTCCGGCATGCCCGCATATCATTCAAAGGCTTCAATGCTTCTTCCAAAGAATAATCATCCAAACGGGCTTTCAACTCAGATTCCATAAGATACAACTCGGCATAGCGGAAATAATAGGTCGCGTATGGAGCATCTTTCGCATCATACCGTCCTCCATGATATAATTTCACCGGAGTAAACACCATCTTTGTATCCCAAGTCTCGGGAGCCCGGGCGGAATCCATGACAACCTCGTAACGGGGATCTTCTTCCAGCCACCCGGTTGCAATATCCGAATAGGTATTATTATAACCGATATTATACGAATAGTCAAACTCGTAACTCGTCGTACTGGCAAAATCTCCCAAATACCTTGCCCACAAGACCTCTTTCGAATCCCAACCCACTTCATACATGGCTGCTATATCCGATTCCATCTGCCAACCGGAAGGTGCATCCCGTTTTACAGTCTCCACTAGTGTCAACGCATCCTTCAAATCTTGCGTAGAACCACGCATTGCCCCTCGATAAAGTAAGATTTTTGCCTTCAACACCTGTGCCATCTGACGGGATAAACTACGAGAAGTCGTGAAGTCCGGCATATTGGCGATTGCATCATCCAAATCTTCAAAGATCTTCGTGTACGATTCCCCGACACTACTACGAGGTACCTGCAGATTACTCAAATTTGACATCTTATCCCGATACAAAATTCCATAAGCCGAATCATCCGCATCCCACCATCTCCCGAACAACCAGAACAAATTCGTGTAAGCCCAGCCCCGCATACACCGGGCTTCAGCCAACATTTCCTGCTTACGTTCCGGTGTCGGAAACTTATTCTCTGCCAAGTTTGAGATCGCCTCTATTGCCGCATTTGCAGAGTTCACCAAAGAATACAAGGCCTGCCAAGTTCCATCCATGTCATTAGAACCTTCTTTATAGGCCATATTAAAATTAACCGTGTATGACGAGTAAAATCCTCCCTGTGAAGACAAGCGACACCAAGTCGCACCTCCGAATGCAGAGTTGGAAGCTACAATCGAGTACATCCCGTTCAGAATATTTTTTGCCCCACTATAATCCGTGACGGCATTATCCAGTGTCAAATTATGTTTGGGAACCTGATCCAAAAAATCCTCACATGAAGTAAAGAACACGATCCCCAACAACATGATATAATAACTTAATCTCTTCATCATATCTTATTTTAAAGTTATTTTTATTCCCAAATTGTAGGTTCTTGCTGACGGGTAAGAGCTGTAATCAATACCCATATTATAAAATGCACTGTAAGACGTGCTGAAGTTTCCCTGCGGGTCCATTCCCGGATATTTCGTCCAAGTGAACAAATTCGTTGCTTGGAATGTTATATCAATCGCATTCACTATGCTGGAACCGAATAAACGACGAGGCAAACGATAACTAATATTCAAAGCGGATAATCTCATGAAAGATGCATCGTGAACATAGCGATCCGTGATAATGGAATTTGATCCCCAACCATAATACATGGCTCTTGGATAACCCCGATCCACACCCGGATTCATCGTCCAAGACTTCAACACGTTCTTGGATGTATTGTACACGTTCATATCCCCGGCACTATTTTTTTCTTCATCATAGAAACGATCAGCCCCGACCGAATAAGTAAAGGTGGCGTTCACCATCAATCCTTTCCAATAAACCGTAGAACCGAATCCCCCGAAGAAATCGGGATTCGCATTACCTATTTCTGTACGGTCGCCATCAGCCGTGATCTGTCCGTCTCCATCCAAATCCATGATGTACAAATCTCCCGGACGTTCATAATTATTATTATCCCGGTAATATTGCTGTTGTCCTGTTTCCGGATTCACCGTTTTCAAGGCCACCAACTCCTCATTTGTCCGGATCAATCGACCACCATACTTGTAACCATACAAAATTCCGGTTTTTCCTCCAACATCAATTTTGAAATATTGATATGCACCACCACCAAAATACTCATCCTCACTATTCAATTTTTCCAGTGTCGTAACATTTCTAGCCACGTTGAAATCAAAATCCCAAGTCAAATCCTTCTGAGCATTCTTGATAATATCCACTTTAACGTCAAACTCGAAACCATTATTCTTCAAAGAACCAATATTCTGGGTTACTGAAGAGAAAGAAGATGAATAAGGTACAGGATCACTGTACAACAAGTTATCGACCTTTTTCTGGTAATAACCGATAGATCCCCGGATACGATCATCCCAGAATCCGTAATCCAAACCAATTTCTTTTTGTACCTGAGATTCCCATTGTAAAATATCATTCCCCAGCGAAGAGGGTTTTATTCCCGGTGCGTTATTGTACGTCGCTGATCCCATCAACGTTCTCCAGTCATAATTACCCAAATTCTGTGATCCGGTCTTTCCGATAGAAGCTCTCAATTTCAAGTAAGAAACAATATGAGAATAATCTTTCAAGAAACTCTCGTCGGAAATAATCCAAGCTAAAGCTCCCGACGGGAAATATCCCCAACGTTTATCCGGCCCGAATTTAGAAGAACCATCCGCACGGAAAGTAAACGTCGCAAGATAACGATTTTTGAATTTATACTCCACACGGGCAAAAGTAGAAACCAACGTGTTAGAAGCATAACTTGAAGCTATCGAGTTTTTAGTTGCCGCACTACCCAAATTCGTTAATACCTCATCATCCGGGAAATTCGAACCTGATGCCGACAATCCGTCTGATTCGTACTTCTCAATGGAGAATCCCAACAAACCGACCAGATTATGATCTCCAAACGTGTTAAGATAATTCAACGTGTTATCCCATACATAGGTATATGATTCATTCTTAGAAACCGTTGAAGAACTTGTTCCGTCATCATAATATTTACGGTCGTAAGTCAAATTCTTATTAATACCATACTTCAACGTCCCGTTCGTCCGTAAAGTAAGCCCGGGAATAATATCCCATTCCAACCCCAATGATCCCGTGAAATCTTTTCCTTTCCCTTCTTTCGTATTTTTCAACGAGAAAAGAGGATTCTCCACGTAATAACTGATCATATTGATCGATCCGTCTTCCAGATAAGCCGGGTAATCCGGGCGCATATCCAAAATTGTACTGATCATATCATCCTTGTCATTCGTCACACGGGATGTTGCCCGCAAGCCCAATTTGAAACGAATCACCTCCCGAACAGAGGCATCAAAATTGAAACTACCACCTAACAACTTAGAGCTACCACCTTTCACGATTCCTTTCTGATCTTTATAAAAGAAAGAAGCATTATAAGACGATTCTTTCGATCCCCCGCGGATTCCCAAACTATAATCCTGCGTTGCGGCATTATGTGTCATCAAATCCCACCAATCGGTATCACCATCATAATAAGCATCCTCCAAGAAGAAATCATCCACTAATGTCTCCAAATCAAATTGACTATTATTCGTGGCAGCGTTAAATTTCGCCTCATCAATATACTTCCGGGTAAAATAATCCAAGGTTCCTCTCGTGAAGAAACTAGCTCGCACGGCAGCTTTTGATAAGGCAATATATTCTTCGGCATTCAACACCCCGAAATCATTCGCATTCATCGTCTGAATCCCGTAACGGGCAGAAAATTCCAGTGTCGGAGTCATACCTTTTTTCCCTCGTTTAGTTGTCACCAATACAACCCCGTTTGCAGCTCTCGAACCATAAATTGCCGTGGCGGATGCATCTTTTAGAATATCTATTGTCTCTACATCCAACAAATTCAAATTATACAAGGTGTTGGATATATTACCGGAAGTCCCAGCCGAATATTCGGGAACCCCGTCAATCACCCACAACGGTTGAGAATCTCCGGACAAAGAAGAAGATCCCCGGATAATCACCGATACCGGCGAGGTCGGAGATGCCGAACCAATCATCACGTTCACACCCGGAGCCCGTCCCTGCAACATGGATTGAATAGAAGCCCCCATCGGTGCCGTTTCGATTTCTTTCTTCCCTAAACGAGATACCGCCCCGGTCATATCCTTTGCTTTCGTGGTTCCGTACCCGACGGCCACCACCTCTTCCAAACGATTCACTTCCTCTTCCAGAACCACGTTAATAACCGTGTTGTTACCCACCGTCACGTATTTCGTCTGCATCCCGATAAAAGAAAAACGTAAACGCACATTACTCATTTCCGGATAGGTCAACACGTAATTTCCCTCGATATCCGTTACCACACCCAACGTGGTACTATCAATCAATACGGAAACTCCCGGTATTGGAAGTCCTTCCTTATCCGTAACCCGTCCTTTCACTTGTTTTTCTTTCTTGTTCTCCTTTTGCACCTGTGGTTTCTCTCCCAACGGAACAATCACGACATTCACGCCTACCACGCTAAACGTCAAACCGGACCCTCTTAAACATTCCGTCATCACCTCCCGAATGTCGGAATCCTTAAAGTTCAAGGTCAAATTACCCACAGATTCCACCTGACTGTTTTGGTAGACAAACCTGTAATCCGTGGATTTCTCCAAAATGCTCATTACCTTTTCAAGAGATGCCTTTTCTACCTGCAAAGACACTTTAGCATCCTGACCAAATACCGACGCCGAAACCGGTACAACGCTTAAGAGTAGAAAAAACATTAAAAACCTCATAGCTAACCACATTTTTAACAACCATCTAATCCGAAGATGGACACAATTACCTGTTTTTTTCATACATTTGTAAAGTTTTAAAATATAACAATCCCGGATTTTACCGGATTTAAGGACGAGGTAGTGCAAATACCTCGTTCTTTATTTACGCCTCACGAAAATACTTTTCCCTTTTACTTCAAATTCCGTATCACCTGTCATCTGCAAAAGCCCAACAATCTCTTCAAAACGTTCGAATCGCTGAATATTCCCGGTAAATTCAATATCCTTCCGAGAAACATCTTCATAGAAAATATCTACATCATACCAACGAGCCAATGTGTTCAGTACTTCTTCCAATCGCTGTTTGCGAAATACGAAATTCCCGTCCTTCCAAGCTGTATATAGGGTAATATCAACCGTTTTACGGGACAAAATACCTTCATCGGTCAGAACCGCCTGTTCTCCCGGAGCAAGCACAAGACTTTTATCATCTTTTGAAATAAATTTCACTTTCCCCGAAACAAGCGTGGTCATTTGCTTATTCTCTTCCGGGTAATAACGTGCATTAAATTCGGTTCCAAGTACTTCTATACGATTTTCCCCTATTTCCACGATAAAAGGTCGGTCAGCCTCCCGTTTCACCTTAAAATAAGCCTCCCCTACCAGAAAAACTTTACGCTCCCGCTCCCCAAACTTCACAGGATAACGAAATCTTGTCTCCGAATTAAAATACACTTCCGTCCCGTCCTCCAACGTAATCGGGTACTCCCCACCTCTTGGAACCCTCAATTCATGATACGGGACCTCCCCCTCCAAATCCTCACACTCATAACGGATCCCCTGATTTTCCTTTAATATTTTTACTCCATCCAAATCTGATTCCACTGGATTTTCCTTTTTCGCATCAAGAGCCAAACGTTGCCCATTAGCCAGAATCAATTCTGCCTTTATTTCTCCCGGATGAATTTCCCGATGTTCTTGTTTTACTACCTCCAAATCCACCTCTCCCGATCTATAATAATATAAACAGAATAATAAAATCACCGGTATTGCCACAGCAATCCCCTTATAAAGCCACCCGGATATAAAATGCTGACTTTTTCTTGTTTTACGTTCTACTTCTCGCCAAGCTGCTTGTTTGTTCAATTTCCGGATCACCTCCAATCGCTGATTCCGATTCTCTCGTTCCCGCACTCTTAAATACAACGCCTCGTTCTCTTCACTTTCATTAATCCACTCTTTCAGCTCTTGCTTTTCCGATTCTTTAATCTCTCCATTTAAATCTTTGACAATCAAACGAGAAATATCTAATCTTGGTATCAAATCATTCATTATACCTTCGATTGTTGAGAGCAAATTTATGGGAAAAACAAAGGACAAGGTAAAAAAGGAAAGAACTGAATACCAATGGTTAACAAAAAGAAGGTATAAAGTCTTTAGAGGAATTTGTGAATATTATTAAACGAACGTTTAATGATAAAAATATCGCTTCTCATATATAATACAATTCACCCCCGTATCTGGGTGAAAACAAAATTAAAAAAATATTCCAGAATACGAAGAGAGAGAAAGAGAGAAGCCGATTTTGATTAGATATTATTTAACGAGCCGACCTCTCTAAAATGTTCATTCTACCGACTTCAAAATATTAACAACTGGTTATCATTAAATTAACTAAACAAGAAAGTATTTGTAAAAATAAATTATAAAATGCAGGAGATCCGAAAAGTGACTTTTTCAAGTCCCTCTTCGGATCTCCTGCATTTTATAAAAATACTATTTCGAGAAGATTTTTTCTAAACGTTGTTCCAACTCTTTTCCATACAAATTAACAGCCACGATAATTCCTTCCGGACTAATCAAAAATACCCGGGGAACAGAAGAAACACCAAAAGTTTTAGCCACTTCACTCCTCTGATCTAAGACGTGTTTCCACGGAGTCTGATCTTCTTTTATGGCTTGTTTCCATGCATCAGGATTTTGATCAATACTCACACCTAAAACTTCAAATCCATCCTGCTGATATTTTTTGTACAACTCAAGAACATGTTTTCCTTCCCTACGACAAGGCGCACACCAAGATGCCCAAAAATCCAACAATACCCATTTTCCTCTAAAAGAAGACAATGCGAAAAACTTTCCCTCAACATCCGGCAAATTGATCTCAGGCACTCTAGCCCCTACAGCCACCGTTCGCATCAAATCCCGACGTTGAGTTATCAAACGGACATCGTTATTATTTTCCATCCCAACATAACTTTTTACCAAAGAGTCCAACTCTGCATATTGCAATTTTTGCATCAAAGAAGTACGATAAAAACAAGCCGCCACATATTTATGAGCTGAATGATTCAAAAATTCATTCCGGAAAATTTTCCGAGCTTTAGTCGCATCCACAAAAGCTCTCGTGGCCGCACGCACGATCTCCTTATCTTTGGTCGCAAATGCCTTTTGATAAGCTTGGGCGCATCCCGCCTCCACACTCTCCAAACGACGTTCTTCTTTGTTAAAATACTGCCATAACTCATTCGTTGATGTTCCCTCAACATTCCCGTAGTAAATTGAATCTTTCTTTACTGCCACGTGAATTTTTCCCGGTTCTAGAAATAAGGTCAAACTACCCCGTTGATTGTTAAAAAACAATTGAACAGATTGAATCTCTGCAATTTTTCCTTTAAACTCAAATTGCCCGTTTTTTATGTCTGAAACGCCCAATTCATTATATCCCTCTGCTGTTTTTTGTTTCATCACCACTTGCCCGGACTCCATCCCTTCAATCTTACCATTAACCTTATATTTACCTGTATGTTGTGCATAAACCACACAACATACGAGTAAAAAACAAACACAAAACAATATTTTCCTCATCTTATTTCTCTCTATAAGTTACATCTACCGGAGTTCCGAACCCATCATGCACGGAAGGCGCATCGAATTCATCTCCAAATACCGTTGGGATGTCATAAGTGCGAACAATCCCATTCAACCCGGAACCGGACTTCACAGACCCTACAATCAATTTTTCTTGCATCGTCGAATTAGGATACATTCCCATAAATAAATTGAACTTCAACATCGTGATCGTTTCTCCATCCAAATGAATTGGTTCTGCCTGATGCCCTTCCATATCAAAATGATACACCGTATTGCCGACAGCATAAAACAACCAAGGTAAACTGGGATGTACTGCAAAACAAGTTGCTTTTTCAATCCCCGGATAATCCAATTTCATAAACTTCGTTTGAGTTACCCCTCCATAAGCTGATACTTTCATCACGTACAAATAACGAGAGTTAGGAGCCTCTACATCTTGCAATATTGCATACACACTACCTCCATCATACCGAGAATTCGCCATATAAACAAAATCTTTCCCTGTAACCCAAGAAAATTCAGACTCTTTTGCCGTCATCAACGTACAATTCTTCATGCTATTTGCAATCATCACGAAACGTCTGTTTGAAGTGTCATATAATATTCGATTGGGATTGTAAGCACTATATGACGTGTTCACTCCCACGGACGGAGCAACATTAAAATAATTTCCATCGTCACCTGCAATAAAATTAATAGGAACCCCGAAAAGTACTTGCTGCCCAAAAGTTGTTCCCCCGAATACATATTTATCCGAGATAAGTAACTCCCATCCCATTCCGGCAGTTCTGTTCGAAGCAACAAAATTCTGAGGATATTCCAACATTTCATAACGAATATCATTCCCATCATCCCACTCATAAGTATCAACATCAAGAGTAGCGGTTGTCGTTTCCGTTATAAGATAAAACCTCGGATCTGTTCCCCATTGGAGATAATACATATCAAATACCGTATTTATCCTTTTGGGCCCTTTCAACTGCGGGGCATCCCGAAGTAAATCACGCACGACAAGATCCTCCTTGGCAGACATCGAAATTAAATCTAAACGGGTATACCCATTCACATCCGAAAGCACCAACCATCCCTCATTTAATTGAGTCGTCACCTTCAATTTGAACGATCCTTTCCAAGTTACTCTCGTAATTGTATCCTTTACCAAGCAATTCACATCGTATTCTCCATCCGGAAGCTCCACGAAGTAATTCAAATCACGTTCCTCACCAATCACATACGATGTTGTCTGAATATCCCCCACCTTGGGTTGGGAAACCGCTTCCCATTTAAAACTGTACCGATCTGGCATACTACCGTCATCCGCAGTAGCCTCTATGCCCGGAGTCACCCGCAAAGTATCAACATTTCGATATTTCATCTGCATTTCACCAGGTAACCCTGTCACCTGTAACTCATTTATTTCATGGTAGTCATAATTTCCTTTATCATCGAAACAACCAGAGACCACGACTGCCATAAATATCGTCAACACGAACAATATATTTCTCATCATATAAACTCTTTTAGGATTCTAATTGTAATACACATCACCCATTCTCATCAATGTCACATTATCATCTTCGTAAATTGGATGACCGTTTGCACTATAATCATTTAAAATCTGCACCATTTTCGCTGCAATATATTTCTGTCTGGAATTGATCATATAACTTGCATCATTAAACATTTCCCGTGTCAAATTCATCTCCTCACAGATCACATCCAATTTCTTCACCGAAAATTCACCAAATTCATAAGTACTCCATTTCGTAGGAGGGGTCATAATCTCGGAAAAAACAATCTTATAACGGATTGCGCTATATTCTTCATCGCTCGAAGACACTTTCGTCGGATAATTCAAGGTGAAATATTCATTCTCCTCCAACTCAAGAATTATATAACGTTCCTCCCGTTTTAAAACCTCTGGGCGTAATAATTCAACTAAAATTGTTCCGAAAGTATTACCAGCCGAAATCGTGTACGAATCTGATAAAGTTCTAAAATCCGTCTCAGCCGTAGCATTTGTCTCAGCAATCTTCACTTTCACCTGTCGATCATAATTTTTCACTTCGCCTCCGGTCCTTACCTGAATATAAAGAGAATCCACAGATTTATTTACATCCACATAGGCAAATGAAAAATACGTTGAATCCAATCCGGCCGACGGATTAAAATAAACAAAATCACGGCCGGAATAAAGATCCAAATCTTTCTGGCATCCCCAACCAATCATCACTAAGGCCGAAATTATGAGTACATATTTTTTTATCATGTCATTCATATTTTTAATTTCTATAATCAGTTTCACTATCAGGCAAAGGAAATTTATATTTTGCCTCATTCATCATAACATCTCCACTGTCATCGCCTGCCGGAATAGTAGAAGCATTCAATCGTTTATAATAATAAAACAACTGCCCTTCACCAAAAAACTCTTTCATATACTCTTCTTTCAACACCTGTTGAATATCGATTATTTCCGTATCCTCAAAAGCAATCAATCCCCTATTTCTCCGAATTTGATTCAAACAAGCCCGTGCTTCAGCCTCATCGCTTGTCGTTTCCGCAACAATATAAAACATTTCACTAATACGGATCATCGGGACTAAATAGGAATAGAATGGATCTGTTTCCTCTGTT
The DNA here is from genome assembly GCF_040920905.1 of Butyricimonas sp. RTP31003st1_G1_RTP31003_210430. Lineage (NCBI taxonomy): Bacteria > Pseudomonadati > Bacteroidota > Bacteroidia > Bacteroidales > Odoribacteraceae > Butyricimonas > Butyricimonas sp. RTP31003st1_G1_RTP31003_210430. The sequence goes on from NZ_JBCOSQ010000009.1 coordinate 63,833, forward strand.
GCCTCATATTTATGAAAACAACGGAAACTATATTTCCCATTATCCGGTTTAATCCAAAACGGGGTAAACCGCCAGTCACTCGTATTCTCAGACAAAAAGATATTCAACAAACTTGTATTAGTTGGAGCCAAAATCCCGTTATCTAACTCCGGAGTAAAATAATCCGTAAAAATATCTCCCCGCTGTCTGTTTTCCAGCCCAAATAATACTTCTGTTGAAAATACCCTGTCTTTCTTTTTATTACTACTTTCCATAATTGCATTATAGGACACAAACGGATACCACTTTGGTTGTATTTCAACAAGCTTTCTTGCCATAATTAACGCATCCTCATTACGTCCGGCATACAGATACACCCGTGCCATCAGGGCTTGAACGGCATAATAATTCAATCGGTAAGTCCGTAAACGCAAGTCATTATTTCCATCCGAAGCCGTCGTATTTCTCGGCCCTTCCGTTATCACCGGATCATTAACCAACAACTCTTCCGCTTTTTTCAGATCATCTAATATATTATCAATCACCTCTGATGCCGGGAGAATATTTGATCCTTGATAAGAAAACTTCTTATTATAACAGATGGAAAGCCCCTCGGGATTCGTTTTATAAACAGGACCAAATAATCGTAACAAATCAAAATGCAACATGGCTCTCAAAGCCAATGCCTCTCCATAAATAAGATTATAATTATCACCCGTAAATACATCTTTACGCAAATCGGCATTCTCCATCAACTTATTACAATTCATGATCAAAGAATACATCTTCTGCCATAAAGCATCGATGCTTGCTTTTACATCATCATCACTATAATTATAGGCAATCCATTCTTTGTATGTACCAATAGACGAAAGATTGTAACGTTGAGCTAATATCTCAACCATTCTAAACATCAAATCCCCTCCATATAAAGTTTTTTGATTTAACTCCACGTACACCCCTGTTAAGGACTGTTTAAATCCTTCTTCAGTTTCATATAGCTGATCTTCCAAAACCCGGTCTATCGGTTTCAAATCCAACCAGCTCTCGCACCCGCACAACATTACCATAAGTAATGCGACACTTACGTTTTTTATTGATTTCAATACTTGCATATTAGATCATTTAAAAAGTTACAGAAAGAGACATTGACATCGTACGGGCAAACGGGTAGTCAATACCACGTTCTTCCTTCACGCTGGAAACCCGGAAAATATCATTCATATTCGCTTGCAAACGAATTGCAGACACCCCGAATTTTGCCAGCCCTTTCGGATTAAAATCGTATCCTGCAGAAATAGATTCCCCGCTCAACACATCTTCACGCTGAACAAAACGAGACGAAATTTTCGTGGTCTCCGTCAATGAAATTCCTTTAAATTGAGCGCGATCCCCGGCTTTTTGCCACCGATCATATAACGCTCGTTTATCTTGATTGTATTTTAATGAACTCTCCGATATATTCTCCACTTTCGTGTACATAGCATTATTAAATACATCAGCTCCTAATTTATAACGGAAATAGAACGAGAAGGAAAAGCCTTTATAATACAAGGTACTTCCCAAGACTCCTTCCAACTTGGGTTGACTATTTCCCACGATAACCTCATCCTTTACATCATATTCAAAAGTATAAGTCCCATCCTTCTTCATAAATACCTCCCGCCCTGTAGAGGGATCAATTCCCAAAGAGCGAACAGCCCACAACGAATTCGGATCACCGCCATCATAGTAACGCGTCAAACTGGTATTCTTATCTCGATAAGACCCGTCTCCACTTACATCACCCTCCTCTCGATTCGCCTCATTCAACTTTTCCAAACTATTACCTATATTTTCATAACGAGCTTTCTGCCATCTGAAATTGACACTTAACGTCCAATTGATCCTTTCTGACGGGCGATATATAGGTGAATACTTCACCGTCCCGTTGATCCCTTTTGTAAGCTGACTTCCCATATTCGTACCCACAGACGTGATCCCCACAGAAGAAGGAACAGTAATATAAACCAACAAAGGATCAGTATCTTTGACAAAGTAATCCATATTAAAATTCAAGCGATTACCCAACAATGCAATATCCACTCCTATATTTTTATCCAGCGTCTTCTGCCATTTCAAATTAGGATTACCTATTGCATCTATAAGAACGCTTGTTCCAAAAGAGCTTTGCATCCATGTATTGAATGAATAACTCGTTATAGATTGATACGAACTAAAATTCTGGTTCCCAGGGTTTCCTATGGAAGCCCTGATCTTGAATAAATTCATCCATTTCGCATCACGTAAAAACGGTTCATTGTGTAAATTCCATGCCAAACCCACAGCCCATGTCTCCGTGTAACGTTTGTTACTACCAAAAGCGGAAGAACCATCTAAACGGAAATTCACATCTAACAAATAACGATTGTCGTAAGCATATCCCCCGTTAAAATAAACACTATGTGAACGACTTTCCGTTTCGGAATATGTTGGCTTACTTCCTTCCGTAAACCCATTTGAAAAAGGAGGCTTTGTGAAATTCCCATTAGGAAAACCTGAAACAGAATATCCCTCATTCGTTGACAAACTGGAACGGAGATTTGTTCCGATCACGGCATTTATCTGGTGAACCTCTTTCAATAAAGCACCATAAGTTAGAGTTAAATCGCCATCATAATAGAATTCACTCACCGTTGTTGATGTATAACGTCCCTTTTTATCTTGCGCGTAATTATCAAACGACGAATGTTGAGGGGAAACAAATTTCTCCGTCTTTTTCGCTCCCTTCCCTATTCCCAAACGTCCCCGAAGATACAAGGTAGGCATAATCCTCCATTCCAGATTCAAATTATTCCTAAAACTAAACTGATCTTCCTCGTCTAAATTATTCAAACTGGCATTCCAAAGCGGATTACCCACAGAATAAGTTGTATTCGTATTAGGGATCACAAAATAATCCAAGTAACGTTCGATCTTCCCATTCTCCCCCGTTTTCCGATAATAAGGATTCGCTCTTGAAAATTCTGAAAATGGAACAGTAGGATTCTCTGCTTTGTTATAATCCAAAGAAAATTTATTGGCAAAAGAAATTTTACCTTTCCGGTAACTCAAATCGAAATTTCCCCCGATAACATTACGTCTGGACTGTTTCATTACACCGGAAATATTATTATAATTTATTCCCAAACCATAGCGAACAGCATCGTCACCGCCCTCAGCATACAAATTATGTTTGTGACTAAAACCAACTCTTAACGGTTCATGCAACCAATACGTATTCACCCCACGAGCAACCTCTGCACGACGACTATTGTACAGACTATCTAACACTTGCTGCGTCATTCTTGACCCGGAACTTCCCGAGGAAGAAGCCGTATAATACCCGGCCAATTTCTCGAATTCCAACTTCTCTTCCGCATTCATCAAATTATAATCGGAAAGATCCGGCATCGAGACACTAAAATCACCGACATACGAAATTTTAAATTTACCTTGTTCCGGTTTTTTGGTCTCTATCACAACAACCCCATTGGCAGCTTTTGACCCATAAATTGCGGTAGATGCGGCATCCTTCAAAATAGTCACTGACTCAACCCGTTCCATATTCAAGTCTGTTATTACTTGTAATGTCGTCTCAAATCCATCTAGAATAAACAAAGGTTGATTAGGATCCGTTCCAAATTGTTCCTTTAACCCGATCACACTCGTTTTACCCCGGATCTCAATATCCGGCAAGCGGTTCGGGTCCGAACCGAATTGATTATTTTCCATAATTGCAAAAGAAGGGTCCAAAGTTCTCAAACTCTGGATTAAGTTTTGAGAACCAACCATCTTCAATTCCTCTTTCTTAAATGTAGCTGTTGACCCGGTAAAGCTCTCTTTTTTTCTCTGGTAAATACCCGTAACCACCACTTCATCCATCTCCGTTATATCTTCGTGCATCACGATAGATAGCGGTTTCGTGTCATTACTCTTCACTCTTACCTCTTGTTGCTTGTAACCTATAAACGAGAACACAAGCACAAGACTGTCTTGCTTTAGCAACTCAAAGTTAAACCTACCATCAAAATCCGTAACAGACCCGATCTGTGTACCTTTCAACAGGATAGTCACTCCCGGTAAAGACTCTCCTTTTTCATCCTTAACCGTTCCAGATACTTTAATTTTTGTTACTTCTTTCTTTTCCGGTTCTTCTGGTCGAATAATAATCAATGTCCCGTCAAATTCAAACATCATTCCCGTATTCACCAGCACTTTACGCAAAACACTTTCCACGGTCTCGTTCACGGCCCGCACCGAGATGGCTCCTAATTTTTCTGTTTGTTCCGTGTTGAAAACGAACGACAAATTAGTTTGCTTTTGAATTTCACTAAACAACACCTTAAACGAAACCTTCTGCAAATCCAGATTTACCCGTTCCTGTTGGGCTAAAGTTGAGGCCGACAAACCCAACGTGAAACACAACAGTAATGAAATACATAATCTCATCCTCAATAAGATTTTTCGTTTTCTATGTCCATCTAAAGACAGACATAATCGTTTTTTTTCCATATATTTGCAATATTAAAGATTATTATTAGCGACAGTATGTTTTCCTAGGACTCCTGTCGCTTACGGTTACAACGGGGGATGTACCACCATCCTCCGTTTTTTATTCTGTTACAATTATTGTTTTCTCTTTAATCGTAAAATGTACACCCACCATTTTACTAATCGCATTCAAAATAGTCTCTATATTCTCATACTTTTCCATGTGTCCAGTGAAATGATACGTCTTTACCCTTTCATTACTATAAAATATATCCACATCATACCAACGGGATAAACGATTCAAGATACCTTCCAAACCCTCATCTTCAAATACAAAAAAACCCTCTTTCCAAGCCGTATAAGTCTTCACGTCCACGTCCCGAATCCCTTTGAATTCACCGTTATCTCCAAATTCGGCTAATTGAAAAGGTTTCATAATATACTCTTGCACCGAACCCCTTCCCCAAATCCCGACCTTACCCGACACCAAGGTTGTTTGAGTTCCCCCTATTCCATTCGTGTTCACGTTAAACTCGGTCCCGTACACTTTTACCCGAACGGCATCCGTTACCACGTAGAAAGGCCTGTTCATATCTTTCATCACCTCGAAATAAGCCTCCCCCGACAAATATACTTCCCGTCTCTTACTATCAAACTGCACCGGGTACTTCAATTTAGAGGCGGCATTTAGGTACACCCGCGTCCCGTCCGATAAAGTTATCGTGTACTCTCCGCCTCGGGGAGTCTTCAACGTATTATACTGCAATGTAGTCGTTTCTTTTTTCGTATCTTGATAAACAATACCTTTCTGTCCATTTTTCACAACAAAATTTTCTTGTACGCGAATATCCTCCTCTGCAGAAGGTAACAAGGTAATTGCCTTTCCTTGGGCCGTAATCAAAGTCGCTTTGTATCCTCCCGGAACAATTCCCGTTTTATGCATGGTCATCTGGGATTGTTCTTCCATATGCTCCTGTTGCAACCAGTAAATACCTAACAATAACGGCACGACTATAACCGCAGCATATTTCAAAACCTGCCAAACACGGAATTTCCCGCGCTTGGAACGAATATATTTCATGTAACTTTTTAACTCATGTTCCACTCTCTCTTCGGAAGGAATTGGCCCACTCGTCAAATTCCAAGCTTTCTTCAATTGATTAAAATAAACCTCGTTCTCCGGATCCGTTTCCATCCATCGAGCCAAAGCCTGAATTTCGTCCGGTGTTGCTATCCCGTCCAAAACTTTTAAAATCAATTCGTCTTTATCAGATTTTTGCATCATATCTTTATCCGTTATATCCTTATAACGACTAAAGACAAATTTACCCCTAGAGATTTTTCAAAAATTTTGAATAAAAATAAAGCACAACAACCATCCCAACTCTTTCCGTAAACGGACAAAAGCTGTAGTCATTTGTGCTTCAACAGTTTTCATGGATATATTTAATTGTTCGGCAATCTGTTTATTGGAAAGTCCATCCACTTTGCTCAACACGAATATCTCCCGGCATCGTTCCGGCAACTTATTTATAGCATCCTGTATCGCTCCCTTCAAATCCTCATCCAGCAAAGCTTGCTCTGCCTCGGGAGTCTCCACGACTTTCGAAAAATAAAAATCTAATAATTCCTGATTGATATAATTACTTTCCACCTTTTGATGCTTGATTGCATCCATACAAGCATTATAAACAGACTTATAAAGATAAGGGCGCACTTGAAGTTCCTCGTGCAATTCTCTGCGCCGTTCGTACAACCGACAAAAACACTCCTGCACCACATCATTCGCTGCCTCTACATCTTTCAAAATACGTCCAGCATAATTTAATAACGGACCATAATACATACGGAACACGTAAGCAAAAGCTACTTCTTTCCCTCTTTGGAGGTCAGCAATTAACTGTTCCGAATTATATTCCATATTTATACGACTCTCGTTTAATATTATCCAGATTCACTTCGTACAAATATACAACAATCCATGAAAAAAAGAACTTCCTAAAAAGTCCTTCCGATATTAATTTTAGATTTTAGATTCCAGACATACAGGGCCGGACACAACTACCCCCTCTAACTCCCCCTTACACAGGGGGAGAACACGCTACACTGAAACATTGAAGCGACTTTTTACATTTATCAACTCCCTCTAACCTCTCCCAAGCAACGAGAGGTGATCAACTCTCCCCTTGTGCAAGGGGGAGCCGGAGGGGGTAGTTGAGTTAGACCTTGTGCGGACTGAATCTAAAATTACCTGTTTTCTTCTTTCAACAAATAATCCACCAAAAAACTAATCTCGTTCGCCAACTCCAACGGGTTACCGAAATAACCGTTCGAACTCCAACGTAATTTACCCTTCTGGTCGATAATCATCTTGTGAGGAATCCCGTTAATCTTGTATTTATTATAATACAGGCCATTCCCTTTCCCGTCCGGGCTAACATCATACAATACCTCGAACGGGTAATTCTTCTCTTTTATAAACTTCGGCACCGTCGTCTTGAAATTCTTATCATTTTCGCATGTTGAAATAAAATAGAACGCCACGTCCGGATTCTCCGCATACCTCTCCACGGCCATTTTCATTCCCGGCATAGCTGCCTTACACGGCGAACACCACGTGGCCCAGAAATCAAGCACGATAACCTTCCCCTTCAGTTTAGACATATCGACCGTTTTCCCGTTCATATCCTCCAGCACGAAAGGCTCTATATCCTGATCAATAAGCGATGCCAGCAAATGCTGCTCAAACTCTGCAACATGATCTGCCGAACGCAACCCGTTAAGATAAACCTCGAAATCCCCCGACGGATTCTTCTTACGGAAATCCTTTTCAAGCGTGGCAATCATCTCAGGCGTAGCCGCATCATGCGCTATACTCGATTCCAAGAACGGGATTACCAACTGATCATAACCGTTAGCCGCGAGCAATTGTGCATATGTTTCATTAAAATCCGACACCTTCCCGCCAAAGAAATCCTTCACCGACTCCATCACTTCAAGCCCTTCGGCATAGGCACCCGTCTCGTAAAGCACTTTCCCGTGCGTGATCGCGTAACCGCGTGTATCCCATTTCACCTGTTCCCGCCATTGCCGGGGAGAAAAACGAGCCCTAGAATTATAATACCGATCTTCACCCCGTTCCGCCCGCTTTTGTATCTCGGCCCAAATCGCATCCGCGTGTGGACGCACCTGCTCGTATGTCACCATACCATGTTTTAATTGAAGTTGCACAACACGATAGTAATACTCGGCCAATGCCGAATACGGAACAAACGGGAGTAACTCATGCAATAACTTATAATCCTTCTTATTCACGATTCGGTCCTGCATGGACGACCAGAAAATACGCCCGTAAAAAGAACGGGATAAATCAGTCTGCGGTACCGGAAATTTCTCTTGTGGAAACCGTCGCAACATATCTTCCAATAATTGTAACTTTGCCTCCGGCTCCCGTTCCATATAGACCGCCCAAATTGCCTTATCCCTAGCCAATATACCATCAGGGAAACGTTCCAGAATCAAAGCCTCCACCTCTTTCGCCTTCTCTTCATTCTTCATCATGTCCTTGTATATCTCGGCTACCCGGATAAGTGACAACTCGGCAGGAGCCTCCAACCCTAAAATATACTCAATATCTTGCTCGAAAAGATGGTTCTGCTCTCCCGATCCGTTCTTATTCAAATTCTTGGCCGCGTAATAAGAGAGAGTTTCACGAGACTCCGGAAAAAAACGATATTCATACCCTACCCACATCTGCAACACGTTGTCATCTATCTGAGCGTCCTCTTTCGAAAAACCGGGAACGGCAAAATAATCGAAACTCTTGCTCCGTAAAAGTCCCCAATGAATGTAAGCCCCTTGTTGAGACTTGGCTTCTCCATCCACCAACTTGCTCACGAACACGCCATACTGGCCCATCAATGGACCGGAATCCCACTCACCATTATCACCATAAAACTTACAAGCCAACAACACGCATTTTTCAGGCACTTGATAAGTTGCAACCCACACGCTATCCCGCTTCACCATATTCAGATCATCCGCTCTCCAATCGTCGCCATCACAAAGGTATATAACCCCCGTTATAGTCTGGCTACCAGCCAAAGGCGTAAGCGCGCTATTATAAGATAAAGTCACCGGTTGTCCCGCCATTACAACTGAAGGTTCAAATTGGAATGGCCCTTGTTTTTCCTGTGCGTACGCGGTCAAACCGCATACACACAGAATTAATACCAATAATTTTTTCATGTCAATCTTAACAATTTATTCTACCACGTGTTAAAATGCGGTTTAATATTCATATCCGCCACCTTACCAAACCCTTCGAATGTATTTAGTGGCGTTTGACTTGTCAGCCTACCACTCGCCGGATTGAATCCGAACTCGTACACCTTTCCCTGCGTACCGTTCCATGTTGCAATATATAGCAACCTCTCGTTCACCGCACTCAGCAAAGTCGGTTTATATATCCGAATAGATGTAATCTCTTCGCCACTTGGAAATTCAGGACTGATCTTAATCGCCGTATTCGCCTCCCCGTAATCATACAAATAGACATTCCGGTCGGATGCATAGAGCAAAACTTCACCCAATGTCCCAATCTCAAAGAATTTTGCACTGGCAATCTCCGGGAGTGCCGACATATTCTTAATACCCAGCGGGACATTCGTTGCGTCGGAACGCACGTTAAAGTCCATCGAATAAAGCCAGTAATTAGGTTGCCCCGGATCCTTGAATATCGCGTAAGTAATATAATTATACCCCCTGCCCAAGAACAGAATCTCCTTGCCAATATGATTGATATCAAATATATTACCGGGATCTTGTTCCGGGAATGGAGCCAGACAGGCCGGGTAATTATTACGTCCCAAGAAACGCTGACCGGCCACATCGTAAACCACCATCGGGTAGAGATAGCTATACCCGTTAGGCAGAACATTCTCCTTCCACACTTTTACCTTTCCCTCAACCGCATCCGATATTGCAATCGGGGCCGGAATAGCGTAATCCCATTTCGGGCGGTCACTCATAATCTCGTGCATATCGCCATTCGCCATGAAGAACAAACGGGTATCACCGTTCACACCCAAACCGACCACGTTCACCTCTGCCGGCTTATCAATAAATAATTCGTCGGCATCATGCAAGAACTGGAACGTCTTGTCGTCTATCTGGAACAAGTCCTGATCAGAAGCCACATACATGGCATTAAAATTCCCGTAGTTCCGTCCCGCCACCCGGATCGTGGTCGGATTTCCCGGTAATTTACGCCCGTTAGCCTCCAGAATATTACGCAACCACTTCACCCGGTCCAGATCGGGAATAGAATTAGGCGTGGCAAGATAATCAAAGTCCGTCTCCCCGTTACTTCCATGCACGATAACAAACCCGTGATGAATATCCGTGGACACGATCAAATCAAACTCCATGCTCGACGTAACCCCTTTTCGACTATTATCCGTCACGTAAATCACCGCTTTGTAATCTCCCGGGACATGACTTACTGGTATATCCAACTTCTTATCCGTGGAAACCGGTTTCCACGTGGCAGTCTTACCCGGCTGGTAAATATACCACTCGTAGCTCAAATTACCCTCGGGAATCGGGTTCCTCGTGAAAGCAACGGTAGGATCAATCTGCAACTCCTCGTACTGCAACACCGTGTACGTCATTTTAAAACCGACAGTATCAATCACGATGTCATTTATTTCCTTATAATCATAATTACCCTTGTCGTCATAGCATCCTGTCAGAAAGAGAATGCCTGTCAGCAACGCGAGCAAATAATATTTGTATTTCATATCTCTCAGATTTTAAAATGAAATTTCAACCTTCTCCACGGCATTATCATCCATGTATATCGGTCCATGCTCGGCACGGTACTCGGCGTAAGCCGCCTGCAACTGGGCCTTGAACGTGTACATCTCGGACACGGTAAACTTCGTACCCTCTGAAGATTCCGGATCATATCTTGATTCTGTAGGGAAATCCGCGATCCCCAACGTGGACACGACAAAACTATATTTATTCACGCTATACTCACCGAAATACAACGTCGGCCAGTTCTGTGGTTCCATCAAGAAATCACCCACGTGAAGCGTGAAATATCCCTCTTCACTTCCCCCGTCACCCACGCCACCAAGTAAATCCTCCGTCGCGACAAGTCGTAACGTGATAGAAACAGCCTTTTCCTTCATGTCTGCCGTGCGATACAACGTGATCGGAAGTTGCGACCAGTATTCACCCGCTTTCATCACCCCCTCGCCAAGCCGGAAATGCGTGCCTTCAACTGCCGTGGAAAGTTCCTTAACCACCTCCGCCTTGAACTTGCGATCCCGGTCAACCACCGGCCCCATCAGACGCACATTAATCTTGGCTTCTATTTCCATTTGATCATAAGTCACGAGCGCGAACGAATAATTTTTCTCGTAAATCTGCATGACGATGCCCACTAAACTACTCCCTTCCTCATAGAAAAGGGCCCGACTACCACCTTCGAACTCCATCGGTTCGTTCTCCTCGCATCCTACCGCAAAAACGGACAACAAGAACACGAGAACCAGATATATCGTTTTTCTACATTTCATAATTCCTAATATTATAGTTATTCACCAAGACGTCCTTCCACTTCATCATCAGGCAACGGGAGAACGTAAGTATCAGCACTCACGCCTTCCGTGTAAAACCGGATCGTGAAACTGTTTATTCGCTTGTAATAGTAGAATAATTGTCCCTCCATCACAAATTCTTTAGCATACTCCTTGAAAATTTCCTCCTGTATCTGTTCCTTTGTCAAATTCGGATTCAAATTCAAATCTTCACCTAAATTACGTGCATTTCTAACCGTATTAAGATAACCGACGGCCCCTTCCGGATCGTTCTGATTCAACCGACATTCGGCAGCAATATAATATGCCTCGCTCATTCTCATGATAGGCACCTCTCCCGTGTACCCGTAATAATCGGCTGTATTATCCTGATACAACTTGATATGATACCGCGTACTCCCCCCGTCTAACGTCAGGTACTGGTACCTGTAATCATAGCTATAAGAGGCCTGATCCGTCTCGTAAACCGTTGTAAACTGCTCTTTCACCTTGGTATAGCCACCATCATCCCACGCCTCCATGATGGTCTGTAAATTAGCAATATCCAACGAAAATATCAATTCTTGAACAAACACGAGATTCCGTCCCGCGGGTGAAGGCGTAGTCACCGTACCTCCGGGAACCCAAGAAAAAACATCCTGCTTGATAATCGCATCCGCGGCCTTGAACGCCTCCCCGTAATCAGCCTTGTACAAATGGATACGCGCCTGTAACAATTTAACAGCGTAATAATTAAACTTGTGGTGACGCATACGCAAATAATCTGCGTAATCCACGGTTTCAGTTGTATATCCTCCGTTCTCGATCACCGGATCATTGACAAGCTCCTGCTCTGCAATCGTCAAATCACCCAAAGCTTTCGTGATCACCTCCGCGACAGTTGACAATTCGGTAATTTGATTATTAAACGTCTCTTCATAGGGAATCGCCTTTGTACTCGCCCCGGTTTTATACGATGGCCCGAACAGACGTACCAAATCGAAATGAAGGAAAGCCCGAAGAGCGTAGGCCTCTCCCCGAATCACATTATACTCAACCCCCGAAAACATGGTCCGATCAGCCTTATTGATATGCTCGATCAGACTATTCACGTTCGCAATCACATTATACATCTTACTCCATACCGGATCAATAACTTCTTTCGCTTGTTCCGTTGTATAATTATACTGCGAGAGATCATAATACCGTCCCGATGCAGAGAAAGGCGTGGTGTATTGTTTTCCAAGCACATCCACCATACCAAAGGAAAGTTCTTGGCCATAGATAGCCTGATCACTCATCAACAAATAAATTCCCGTGAGAGCATCCTTAAACCCCTGTGCCGTCTTGAAATTATCGTCCACCTTGACTTCCGTCTGCGGGCGCACGTCCAACCAGTTATCGCATGAAACCGTGAGTGTCAGCAATAGACCGGTAAATAATATTAATATCGTATGTCTCATTTTTCTATATCATTATAGGTTAGAAACTAGCTGAAAGCGAGAACGAAAATGTACGGGCAAAAGGATACTCGGTTCCCCGCTCTTGTTTAACCGTACTAATCCGGCCAATATCATTCATGTTAAATGATAACCGCAAACGATCAATCGGTGATCTCTTGACAAAGTTCAACTCACTGAAATCATATCCCACACTAATTGCCGAAAAAACGAATTCATCCAAATCCTCCACGAAACGAGTAGTCGGATAAGTATTTGACCTATTGATGATGTCCTTGTATTTGGCCGCCACACCGGGAGTATTCCATCTATCGTAAAGCACACGCTTATCCACGTTTACCGAGGCAACATCCACGTTTTCGATCTTATTGAGTAGCGTGGAATTATAAGTCTGCCCGCCATACTTGAACGTGAATGACAAATTCAGTGACAATCCCATGTATTCCATCGCGGCACCGATATTTCCCGTCAATTTAGCCTCGCTATCCCCGGCCACGATCTGATCGTTCGTATCCCAAGTATAGGAAAGAGAACCGTCTTTCTTCACGAAAACCTCCCGACCGTTAATAGGATCTATCCCGAGAGACTTTACCGCCCAAATCGCTGTCATACTTTGTCCTTCCGCAAACCGGACTACCGGTTTTCTATCGGATTTATAATCACCGACCTTTTCATCCTGCTCGTCATTTATTGAACGAAGAGCATCAGAAATTTTCACTAACTTGTTACTATTGTGCGCCACCCCGGCCGATATGCTCGCCGAAGCACGTTTTCTTTGGTTAGAATAAACCCGCATCTGGGCACTGATCTGGTACCCCGCATTTTCAACTTCTCCGAGATTCTCCTTGTAGGTACCGAAACCGGTTGAAGGAGCTAAATTCACGTCAGTCAACAAATTCGTGGTAACATTCGAATAATAGTCAAACCGCAACGACAACTTGTTGAACAACGTCAAATCGGCACCTAAATTACGGTCATACTGTTTCTGTCCCCGGAGTCCAGTGTTGGCAACTCCTAACAAATACACCCCCCGATCACCACCATTATAATTTTTATCGGTAAAATAACCGTATGTAGCGATAGCCATATAGGGATCGAAATTTTCCGAACCGGTATATCCCAGCGAACCTCTCACCTTAAACACGTTGATAAATGGTAGTGAGGCCATGAACTTCTCATGGTGAATATTCCATCCTAACCCAACAGACCAAAAATGTCCCCAACGATCGTCGGTTCCAAGTTGGGACGATGCGTTAGCCCGATATGTGAAATCAAACAGGTAGCGATTGTCATACGAATAGTTAACAGACCCCACCAAACCGATAGAACGGGTTTTCGTTTCACTTCCCGCGGGTTTCGTTCCCGAATACATATTTCCTGCCGTGATATAATCCGTGAACGGGGAAGGAAATCCTACCACAAGCACCGACATACTCTGATTGTTACTCGATTCCAGATTCCAAAGTGCGTTGGCATAAATCAAGTGTTTCCCCTTCTGCAAAGAATAGGACAACCCGACATCCGTGGACAAAGCCAACGACTCGGAATTTCCTTTCTCATACTCCCCGCGATTCACGTAATTATCCCCTCTCGGGTCATACGTGGAGCCTGCGAATTTCGTGTGATCGGCCGGGTAAAAACGATCCGTCGCGTTGAATGATTTCGTCAACCCGAAACGTCCCGTCACCCGCAAATTCTCCAAAATCGTCCACTCGGCATAAAAATTCTCCGTGATCGTCGTGTACGTCGTCTTGTCGATAACATCCAACTCCCCGTTGTACAGCGGGTTCGGTGTCCCGTAATAACCGGTTGACTGACTATAATAAGTCTTTATCAGGTGACCGTTTTCGTCACGTACCCTCAAATACGGGTTCATCGCCGCAAAAGCACTGAAAGAACCGTAAGGTGAGTTTTCTGCCCGGTTCGTGCTGATCGAAAGATTATTTCTGAAATTAAGATTATTATACCGGTAGGCCAACGTGATATTACCTGACAGCGTCTGCCTGTCAGATCCTTTCATAACACCCTTCACGTCATTATAACTGATATTCACGTCATAACGCATCTGTGAATCTCCCCCACTCAATCCGAGTGAATGTTTTTGTCCCACACCCGTACGCAACGGCTTTGAAAGCCAATAAGTGTTCACCCCGCGCTCCACCTCTTTCAAATACCCGTAATACTCCTCTAGCAATGCCGCCTGCTCCGTTCCCCCGCTTGCCACGTATTTATTAGCCCGCCATTCAGCCTCCAATTTCTCAGCTGCATTCGTCAAGTTATAACTGGTCAGGTCAGGAGCCGTGATATCCAAACTCCCCGTGTAAGATACATACAAATTTCCGGACTTGGGTAATATCGTCTCTATAACCACCACGCCATTGGCCGCCTTGGCTCCATAAATCGCTTTAGCCGCTGCATCTTTTAACAACGTGATACTACTCACGCAATTCATATCCAAATCGTACACCGTTTCAAGCGTTGTCTCGAAACCATCAAGAATAAAAAGCGGTTGGTTCGGATTACCCGTGTATTCTCCCTTCATATCGGGAATTGTCGTGCGCCCCCGCATCGTGATTTCGGGTAGCTGGTTCGGGTCACTACCGAATTCCAAGTTATCCGTCACGATAAAAGAAGGATCCAGATTCTTCAGGCTGGCAATCAAGTTCTGGTTACCCACCTTCTTCAAATCATTCCCCTTGAACGTGACCGCCGACCCCGTGAAACTTTCTTCCTTCCGGGTAAACATACCGGTGATCACCACCTCGTCCATCGTCTGCAATTCTTCTTCCATCACGACAGACAACGGCCTCCGGTTATCCCGAACCGCGATCTCTTGGGTTTTATAGCCGACGAAAGAGAAAATCAACACGACACTATCCTGTTTGGGTAGGTCAAAATTAAACTCCCCTTTCCCGTTTGTCACGAACCCCATCGTCGTTCCTTTCAACCGGATCGTCACTCCGGGCATCATCTCTCCTTTCGTATCCTTGACAGTGCCCCTCACCGTCATTCGCACGACAGAGTCTCTCGCTGTCACGGGATTCGGTTGTATCACGATCGTGTTATCCACAAGGCGATAAGTCAGCCCGGAACCCTTCAAACAAGCGTCCAGTACATCCTTGATATCTACATTCGTGTACTGCAAATTCAGGTTTCGGATTTGCGCCACCTGATGATCCCTATACAAAAATGTAAAATCCGTCGAATGTTCCAAAATCTTCACCACGTCCTCGAACGACGCATTTTGTAAATGCACCGTTACCCGGGTCTCTTGACTATACACGCTGGCTGATAATTGGAACGTCGACACGAACAAAATTAAGGCTAAAAATCTCATAATTAAGCACGTTTTCCGCAACCTTTCTTCCCAAGAAAGATCATGCATTCGTTTTTTTTTCATACATTTGTAACGTTTAATAAAACAATTCCGGTACTACCGGGGTTCAAAAGACGGGATACGGCCAATATCCTGTCTTTTTTATTTTACTCTTATAAACCACTTCCTTATCTCTCTACATCTTCATGACACTTCAGAAAGAAAAAGGAGGTATATCAAATCACACTTTTTTTAGAAACAATCACCTTGAAAATTAAAACATTCATACCTACACCGTCAGTTCAATACAGATCTTATTGACTCTCAACCCTATTCAAGTAAACCATCACATCATTTCTATCGTTTTTATACCGGATCACTTTCGTATAAAGCGCTATTAAAACGCTATTAAATCCCTAATAAAACGCTATATTAAATAGCGTTTTAATAGTATATTAATAGCTTTATAAAAAAACTATATCAGGAAGTGAACAGGTAGTATTCATCTAATCTATATGTTATGATTATTAAAGATCGTAGTATATCCCTGACGCAACCCAACGTTATCTCTCTCGAATATAAATGTTATTTCCCTTTACCGCAAATTCCGTGTTCCCCGTCATCTCTAACATTTCCACTACCTTGGAAAAATCCTCGTAACGTTTCATTTTTCCGGTGAACGTTACCTCTTTCTGCGAAGGACTTTCCCAGATAATATTCACGTCATACCAACGGGCAACCACTCGCATAATCTCCTCCAGACGTTGCTGCTTAAAAGCAAAAACACCTTCTCTCCACGCTGTATACAAGTAAGGGTCGACCTTTTGGGATTTTACCCGACCGGATTTATCCAGCACGGCCTGTTCTCCCGGCACTAACACAACTGACTCATTCCCAGCTGCAAACAGGACACTTCCCTCAACCAACGTGGTTAACACCTCATCTTCATCCCGGTAAGCCCGCACATCAAAACTCGTACCCAACACTTTCACGACCGACCCGTTCACTTCCACGCTAAATGGATGTTCACTGTCCTCGATCACATCAAAGTAAGCTTCACCGGTTAAATACACTTTCCGCTCCGGCCCCACGAAACTCACGGGATAACGAAGTGCAGACTCAGAATTCAAGTACACCTTCGTCCCATCACACAAAATGATCGAATACTCTCCCCCGCGAGGTACCCGTAACGTGTTATAACGCTCTTCCCGAACGAACGAATCCACTTGGTAACTCAGGCCCCGGTTTTGCACGACAATATTTGCCCCCCGCTGAATAACTAACGAATCAGATCCTCCCACACCCAAAAATCTCGTCGTTCCATCCTCGAGAATCAACTCGGCCTTTGCTTCTCCATGCCGGATAATACCAGCCACCTCTTCCGGGATCGATCCGGCCCCCTCTTCTCCACTAAGCCACAAGGCGATGATGAATAACGGGAATAGTATCCCTGCCGCAATAGCTGTCACCCGACGAATCCATCGCACCCGAACGCTACGTTTCTGTTTCCTGAGTACTTTCAAATACCCCTCCACAATATTCACTCGGGCTACTTCCTCGCTTTTCTGTGCTATATATTCAGCACTCATCATGCTCTTATAGAGCCGATCGTTCTCCTGACAATTCTCCCGCCACGTTTTCAATTGTTCCTCTTCCTGTTCGGAAAGAGTTCCCAATAAGGCTTTTGATAAAAGAGTCGGGATACTGTTATAATTTTTAATACTTTTCATATCTCTCGTTTATATAGACATGACTCTTCAAAAAGAAAAAGGAGGTATCATTCAACGAAAAAAAATCCATTCTTCTCCATACCAACGCTTACATCGGTCCCATCAACATCATGATAACCATTCGTTACCCCTCCGTTCCTAGTAACAAGTACATAACGAAACAGATGTAAGATTAACCATTGATTAACAACGTCCTTAGTCAAACAAGAAGAAAGGGGTTATACCATCGTGAAAAAAAGAGTAAATAAATTCCCGAGTTTCTCTTTAAGCAACCGTCGGGCCACCTGCTTTTGCTTTTTCACCGTTTCCACGGCAATACCTAACTCTTCGGCAATTTCCTTGGCCGAATAACCTTGGATCGCCCTGGAAAATACGTTACGACTTCCGGGAGGCAAATCCTCTAGGGCATTCATGACAATACGAAAGGTTTCATTCTTGATATACTCGTTGATTTCGGTTTCATCGAATTCCTCGGTAAAAGATTTAGTGACACGTTGGCGAACTTTCTCCGCACGTAGATGACTAAAACATTTATAACGCACCATCTGATACAAATAGGCAGACAAGTTATCAACCGCTCCCAATTTTTCCCGGGTTTCCCATATCTTCACGAAGACATCCTGCACAATATCTTCTGCCACATCTTGGTTGTCAAGATATTTCATGGCAAAAGAGACCAGCACAGAATAATAGTCTACAAAAAGGACCTGAAAGACCTTTTCATCACCTAGCATCAAGCTATGCACATCTTTAGGAGTTTCACCCATCATTCAAATTCAATTACTTCACAAATATAACGAATTAATTTTACAATATGAAAATACACCGAACCACAAACCCAAACGCTTTTAAAGATAAATTTCTCGCCATTTCCACGGGAATTCTTTACAATTTTATTTTCACGGTTATGCTATTTTGTCAGCTAAAACTGCTAAATTTGCAGATGAGTATTGAGGATTGGATTCTTTTTCACGTTCCATGCCAGACATCAAGGATAAAGAATTCATAAATTGTAAATCACATGGAGGACATCAGAACGATTAAACAACGTTTCGAAATTATCGGGAACGACATCAAGCTAAACCGGGCAATAGAAAAAGCTGTACAAGTGGCACCCACGGATTTTACCGTGCTTATCACGGGGGAGAGTGGCGTGGGGAAAGAGATTTTCCCCCGGATTATCCACAGTTTCAGCACCCGTAAACATGCACAGTACATCGCGGTTAACTGCGGGGGGATTCCGGAAGGAACCATTGATTCCGAATTATTCGGCCACGAGAAAGGTTCATTCACGGGGGCGCTTTCCGATCGGAAAGGTTACTTCGAGGTCAGTGACGGGGGAACGATTTTTCTGGATGAAGTAGGAGAATTACCTTTGTCCACGCAGGCGAAATTGTTACGCGTACTTGAGGCCGGAGAGTTTATCCGGGTCGGATCATCGAAAGTGCAAAAAACGAACGTGCGAGTAATTGCCGCCACGAACGTGGACCTACCAGCGGCTGTCAAGAACGGGAAGTTCAGGGAAGACCTTTACTACCGGATCAACACGATCCCGATCTCGATCCCCGCACTACGGGACCGGAAAGAAGATATATCCCTCCTGTTTCGAAAATTCGCGGCTGACTTCGCCGAAAAATACCGTATGCCTCCCATCCGACTGACCGAGGATGCCGTGCAAATACTCGAAAACTACCGGTGGCCGGGAAACGTGCGGGAATTGAAAAACATCACGGAACAAATTTCCATTCTCGAACAGGAAAGGACGGTCGATGCCTTGAGATTAAAAGAGTATCTCCCGGCACAAAATAATACGCTCCCGGCATTAACATCTAACCCGGAAAGCGATCATAGTTTCGCCACGGAACGGGAAATCCTGTACAAAATACTTTTTGACATGAAAAAGGACATGAACGATTTGAAACACCTCGTGTACGACATCATGCAAAAAGAACACACGATAAAACCCGAATCGGAACCTTCCACCTCCATCGTTCTCCGGAACTTGTATGAAACTCCGCAATCGGAATTCCTTGGACAAGCCCCGCAAAAGACGATCTCCGTGGAGAAGAACAATCATATCGAGGATACAGAAGCTGTCGTGGAAGAATCCCTCTCACTGGAAGAGAAAGAAAAAGAAATGATCGTGAAAGCCTTGGAAAAAAACCACGGCAAACGAAAACTGGCCGCGCAGGATCTTGGAATATCAGAGAGGACGCTATACCGGAAATTAAAAGAGTATGATATTGAAATTTGAAAACACGAAGAGACGAATTTCTGCAAATTAAAATTATCTTTGTCTGGTACAAACAGAACTGCGTGCATATCAAGATAAAATACACATGATCAAGAAAATTATACCTATATTATTGCTGGCTTTTGCCTTTAACGGGTGTAAATTAACATCCGTCAAGTACTCGTTTTCGGGCGTGTCGTTACAACATGGAGAGAAAACATTTTCGGTAGACTATTTCTCGAATAAAACCGCTTTTGCCCCGAACTTGGGAGCGGATTTCACGGAAGCGCTGAAAAGCTATTTACGCTCGCGGACGAACCTGACCGAATTGACAGATAATGACGGGGATATTCGTTTCGAGGGACAGATCACCGGATTCACACAAACCCCAGTAGACATCACCGCCGATGAAATCGCCGCCAAGAACCGGTTGACAATCACGATCCGGGTGAAATACACAAACACGAAAGACGAATCGGGGAAATCGGATTTCGACACATCATTCTCGCATTATGAAGATTACGGGATTGACGAGAATTACGAGTCCATCGAACCGGATTTGATAACGAAAATCACAGAGAAAATTATCGAAGATATTTATAACAAGGCCTTAACAAACTGGTAAACGTTGAAACCGGAAGAATTAATTGATATTATACGTTCGGGACGAAAAGAGGGTGAGGACATCCGGAGTATGGAGTTTCTCATAGAACAATTCCCTTATTTCGCCACGGCACGAACCGTGTACTTGAAAATGTTACACGATTCGGGTCACTCGGCCTATCCCGAAAAATTAAAGCATAATACGATTTACATTCCCAATCACAAACAGTTTTATCGTTTTCTGAACAATTTATTATCGGATTGGAACGAGATCGGGAATCCGGTGTTCAAGCCGGAACCTGTTGCAATCGAGTTGCTGGAAGACAAGGAAGAGGAGAAGAAAGTCATTCCCGCAACCACGTTCTACCAACTTGAAAACGAGTTCCCGGAGGAGGAATTCCTACCGATAGATGCCATCGCAAATGAATGGTTGTCACGTAAAAAACAAAAAGAGGAACGAAAAGATTCCCTTATTGATAAATTTATCCAAGAAGAGCCCTCCATGCCCAAGATCACGGAGGAAAACCCGGGTATGCCAGTCGTCACGGAACCTGTCACGGGAGAGAAACCCGAATTTTTCTCGGAAACCCTGGCAAAAATATACGTCCGCCAGCAACTATATGACAAGGCCATTGCAACTTATCTAAAATTAAGTTTGAAATATCCGGAAAAAAGTGTTTACTTCGCGGTTCAGATTGAAAAAATAAAAGAGAAAATTAATAATAATAAGAACTAATTATGTACATAGCTGTTTCTATTTTGATCTTTATTGTTTGCGCTCTACTTATATTGATCGTATTGGTGCAAAACTCAAAAGGCGGTGGTTTATCTTCTTCCTTTGCTTCTTCAAACCAAATCATGGGTGTAAGAAAGACAACCGATTTCTTGGAAAAAGCGACATGGACATTAGCTGGGGCGATGCTTGTTTTATGTATTGTATCCGCGATGGTACTCCCCAGAGGTGAACAAGCCGGGAAAAAATCTGCTATTCAAGAGCAAATTAATACTGCCGCTCCGGGAACACAGGCAATCCCTGATTTCGGAACGATGAACAATAACAACACGACCACTACAACAGGTGAAGAGAATAACACGACTTCACAAGAACAAGAATAACGATTCACGGAATCGACACGAGAAAATGTCAGTATGTCAGTCATACTGACATTTTTTTGTTTGGCACGAATTATGCTCTTCTCCAAACGTAATTTTCAATTAAAAAGAAAGAATTAATTAATAATAAACTTTTAAATATTAAGAATTATGGCACTTAAGACAGTTCTTAACAAAATCATTGTAGAGCCGGTAGAGGCAGAAACTAAAACCGCATCAGGTATCATCATCCCTGATTCAGCAAAAGAAAAACCACAAAAAGGAATCGTGGTAGCAACCGGAAAAGGCAAACACGACGAGCCGATGGAAATCAAAGTGGGAGATGCCGTTTTATTCGGTAAATATTCAGGCACAGAAGTCAATATCGACGACAAAAAGTATCTGGTGATGAATCAATCAGACATTCTAGTGGTTCTTTAATAATTGATTCAGTGATTGACGATTGATGATTTAGTGATTAAAGAAAGGATAAAAACCATGAAAGTGAATCACTTAATCGAAAATCATAAATCACGAAATTTATAAGATTTAAAATCTAAAATTAGAAACGGTTATGGCAAAAGAGATAAAATTTAATGTTGAAGCCCGCGATTTATTGAAAAAGGGTGTTGACGAATTGGCTAATGCAGTGAAAGTAACGCTTGGCCCCAAAGGACGTAACGTGGTAATCGAGAAAAAATTCGGTGCCCCGCATATTACCAAAGATGGTGTTTCCGTGGCAAAAGAGATCGAACTTTCTGATCCGTATGCAAACATCGGAGCACAAATGGTAAAAGAAGTGGCATCCAAAACAGGTGATGATGCCGGAGATGGAACTACAACCGCAACGATCTTGGCTCAATCTATCATCAACGTGGGCTTGAAAAACGTGACTGCCGGAGCGAACCCGATGGATTTGAAGAGAGGTATCGACAAGGCTGTTGCTGAAGTAGTGAAGAATTTGGAGAAACAAAAAGAAGCTGTTGGTGAAAACTATGACAAAATCCGTCAAGTTGCCCGTATCTCTGCCAACGGTGATGACAATATCGGAGCATTGATCGCTGAGGCCATGGAGAAAGTGACCAAAGAAGGCGTGATTACGGTGGAGGAAGCTAAAGGTACTGAAACCGAAGTAAAAGTGGTTGAAGGTATGCAATTCGACCGCGGTTACATTTCTCCCTATTTCGTAACTGACACGGAGAAAATGAACGCAGAATTCGAGAAACCTTATATCCTGCTTTATGACAAGAAAGTTTCCACGATGAAGGAACTTCTTCCGTTGCTAGAACCGGTTGCTCAAGCTGGGCGTGCTTTAGTAATCATCGCAGAAGATGTTGAAAGCGAGGCATTGGCAACCTTAGTTGTGAACCGTTTGAGAGGTTCTTTGAAAATTGCTGCTGTGAAAGCTCCCGGATTCGGAGATCGTAGAAAAGAAATGCTGGAAGACATTGCCATATTGACAGGTGGTGTCGTGATCTCTGAAGAGAAAGGCTTGAAATTGGAAACGGCCACGATCGATATGTTAGGATGCGCTGACAAAATCACGATCGACAAAGAAAACACCACGATCGTGAACGGTTGCGGTTCAAAAGAGGCTATTGCAGAACGTGTGAATCAAATCAAGAAATTGATCGAACATTCTACTTCTGACTACGATAAAGAAAAATTACAGGAAAGACTGGCTAAATTAGCTGGAGGAGTTGCCGTACTTTACGTGGGTGCCGCTTCTGAAATCGAGATGAAGGAGAAGAAAGACCGCATCGATGATGCCTTGAGCGCAACGCGTGCCGCAATCGAGGAAGGTATCGTTCCCGGAGGTGGTGTGGCTTACATCCGTGCTATCGAAAGTCTTGAAAAAATGAAAGGCGAGAACGAAGACGAAACCACCGGTATCGAGATTATCAAACGTGCTATCGAAGAACCGCTTCGTCAGATTGCCGCTAACGCCGGAGTTGAAGGAGCCGTGGTAGTGAACAAGGTAAAAGAAGGCAAGAAAGATTTCGGTTACAACGCCCGTACAGGTGTTTACGAAAACTTGATGAAGACCGGAGTTATTGACCCGAAGAAAGTAGCGAGAGTTGCCTTGGAGAACGCCGCTTCTATCGCCGGAATGTTCTTGACCACCGAATGTGTTTTGGTAGAGGAAAAACAAGAAAATCCTGCTCCCGCAATGCCGCCGATGGGTGGAGGAATGCCGGGAATGATGTAATCATCGAGGAATTTAGATAAAAAAAGCCCCTTTTCGGGGGCTTTTTTTGTTTACTTTATATACCTTTACACCCGCAAATTCAATTTATTACACTTAATACGATTTTATGAATTACACGATTCTCGATTTCTTGCAGTTGATCGGATCATTGGGTGTGTTCCTCTTCGGTATGAAGATGATGAGTGAGGCCTTGCAAAAGGTTGCGGGTAACAAAATGAGAACCATCCTCGCCGCAATGACATCCAATCGCGTGAAAGGGGTGATTACAGGTTTGTTAATCACGACCATCATCCAGAGTTCCTCAGCCACCACCGTAATGGTTGTCAGTTTCGTTAATGCCGGCTTACTTGACCTTATCGGTTCTATCGGGGTCATCATGGGTGCCAACGTGGGAACCACGTTCACGGCATGGTTAATCTCCATCCTAGGGTTCAAGATTAGTATGGTCAGTCTTTCTCTTCCCCTGATCGGGTTGAGCCTACCGCTGCTTTTTTCGGCAAAACGGATGCGCAAGAGCTGGGGGGAATTGATTATCGGTTTCGGACTTCTATTTATCGGTCTGAACTTCCTGCAGGAAAACATGCCGAACATTCATGAAAATCCAGAGATCCTAAATTTCTTACATAATTACACGGATTTAGGGTATGGTTCTTATATCCTGTTCATGCTTATCGGAACAGCACTGACCATACTGATACAATCATCATCTGCCACGATGGCACTGACTCTGGTCATGTGTGCAAACGGCTGGATCGGGTTCGACATCGCAGCTTCCATGGTTTTAGGAGAAAACATCGGAACCACGATCACGGCGAACCTCGCCGCCATGGTTGCCAACACAACTGCCAAAAGAGCCGCTTTTGCTCATTTCCTGTTCAACCTCTTCGGGGTTGCATGGGTTTTAGCCATATTCCCGTTCTTTTTAGGCTGGGTGGCACAATTGAGTATTTACTTGGGAATTGGAGATCCGTTCACAAGCGTGGGTTCGGTTCCGGTAGCGCTATCGTTGTTCCACACTTGCTTTAACGTGGCCAACGTGCTTATTTTGATCTGGTTTACCAAGGTCATTGCAAAACTCGTTACCCATATTATCAAATCCAAAGAATCGGCAGACGATGCCTTCACGTTGAAACATATCAAAATCGGGTTATTATCTACCCCGGACGCATCCCTGTTCCAAGCAAAACAGGAGATTTCTCACTATGCGAAGAACACATTGGATATGTATCGCCAAGTAGTAGAATGTCTGCACACTCCCACGAAAGAATTCGAAAAGAAATTCAATAAAATAGACAAACTGGAAGACGAGAGTGATGTGGTGGAAGTAGAAATTGCAGACTACCTGACGAAAGTATCGGAATCCAAATTATCCACGGAAAACTCGCAACGGGTCAGAGCTATGTTCAAGATCGTATCGGAAATCGAAAGTATCGCCGACTCGTCATTGAACGTTGCCAAAGCTGTTGGACGTCGGAATGAACAAAACGTGGAATTCCCCGAATTTATCGACGAGAAGTTACAACACATGATGGCTATCGTGGACGAGGCACTCGTGGTTATGTGTGCAAACCTCACGATTGAATACAAGGAAGTGAAGGCAAAGAAAGCTTACGAAGTAGAGCAAACGATCAATGATTACCGGACGATCCTGCAACAGGAACACTTGACTGCAATCGAGGAAAAGAAATATGATTATGCCACGGGTATTATATACAGTGACATTTTCTTCGAATGCGAGAAGATCGGGGATTACGCAATTAACGTGACCGAGGCAATCAAGGAAATCGGGAGTGACAACTAATGAATTGAAAATGGAGAATTGAAAATTGAAAATGAGATATTTAACTTTCAATTTTTAGTCCTTAGTTTTTAGCTTTTAACTTTTAGTTTTTAACTTATAACATATAACATGGCACAAGAAGATATTTTTAAAAAGCTGGTAGCACACTGTAAAGAATACGGATACGTGTTCCAGTCATCAGAGATATATGACGGGCTGGCTGCGGTGTACGATTACGGACAATACGGGGTTGAACTGAAAAACAATATCAAAAAGTACTGGTGGGACTCAATGGTGCTGTTACACGAGAACGTGGTAGGATTGGATTCCGCCATTTTCATGCACCCGACTATCTGGAAAGCCTCCGGGCACGTGGATGCTTTCAACGACCCGTTGATTGATAATAAAGATTCAAAAAAGAGATACCGGGCAGACGTACTGATCGAAGATCATATTGCCAAATATGACGACAAGATCGAAAAAGACGTTGCCAAGGCAAAAAAGAGATTCGGGGAGAAGTTTGACGAAACATTATATCGCCAGACGAACCCGCAAGTGCTGGAAAATATTCGGAAAAAGGAAGAACTTACTGCCAGAATGGCAAAGGCTTTGAATGAGAACGACTTGGTTGAACTTCGCCAGATTATCGTTGACAACAAGATTGTTTGCCCGATTTCCGGCACCAGCAACTGGACGGAAGTACGCCAATTTAACTTGATGTTCTCCACGGAAATGGGGTCCACGGCCGAAGGAGCCAGTAAGATATACCTGCGTCCCGAAACGGCACAAGGTATTTTCGTGAACTTCCTAAATGTCCAGAAGTCCGGACGTATGAAAATTCCTTTCGGAATCGCCCAGATCGGTAAAGCTTTCCGTAACGAGATCGTGGCACGTCAATTCATCTTCCGGATGCGTGAATTCGAACAAATGGAAATGCAATTTTTCGTACGCCCCGGTAGTGAACTCGATTGGTTCAAGAAATGGAAGGAAACCCGTATGAGCTGGCATCAAGCGTTGGGATTCGGACCGGAGAAATACCGGTTCCACGATCACGAGAAACTGGCGCATTACGCAAATGCAGCCACGGACATTGAATTCCGTTTTCCATTCGGCTTTAAAGAGGTGGAAGGAATCCATTCCCGCACGGACTTTGACCTAAAACGTCACCAAGAGTTCTCCGGGAAGAAAATACAATACTTCGATCCCGAGTTAAACGAATCATACGTACCTTACGTGATCGAAACATCTATCGGCGTGGACCGGATGTTCCTGCAAATCCTTTCTGCCGCTTACACGGAAGAAGAGATCGAAAAAGAAGACGGATCGAAGGATTCACGGGTTGTATTGAAATTACCTCCTGCCCTAGCCCCAATCAAGCTGGCCGTGATGCCACTCGTGAAGAAAGACGGGCTACCCGAGAAAGCAGAAGAAATCATGAAATTATTGAGACTGGACTTCAGATGCCAGTACGATGAAAAAGACTCTATCGGCAAACGCTATCGCCGCCAAGATGCCATCGGAACCCCGTTCTGTATTACCATCGACCACCAGACGCTGGAAGATAACGCCGTAACCATCCGTTACCGGGATACGATGAAACAGGAACGCGTGGCCATAGACCAATTACATGACATCTTGAGAAAAAAGACGGACCTCCGTGAAATTCTGAAAGAAGTCAAGATATAATGATTGAGTGATTGGGTCCGATTCCGCAATTTATGATTCTTTTAAATTGCGGAATCGGAAATCCCTCAATCTAAAATCATAAAATTCACTATCTTCTTAACTTTTACTTTTCCATCCCCGTATATAGTGTTACTAAATTAACCAATTAATTTGTAACGCTATGAAAAAATTGACATTGCTATTGTTGATAGCCATCTCTTGTGGATTCTACACGGGGGTACGAGCGCAAGTCAACGTGACTTCCGTTTCGGAAAAAAATGACGCGGACAACTTCTACAAAATGATGAAAGAGGCTTTCCCGCTATCATTCAATGACCCGGCATCTCCAAGATTCGTGTTTTTCAACAAGAATAAAAACTTCGTTTTCGGTGTGGGGGGATTTGTGCAAGTACAGGGGATTTACGATTTTAACGGAGTTCCCAATGACAATTATTTTACCACAAACGCCATCGCTCTCAAAGGAGAACAATCCGGGGGTAGATATGGTATTTCTGTCGGGCAATCCCGCCTATTCTTCAAATTAGTCGGAGACACGGATGTCGGCAGATTGGTCACCTACATGGAAATGGAATTCGAGGGGAACCAGAGTACCCCAATTCTAAGACAAGCTTTTATCAAATTTAAAGGATTCACGATCGGTAAAACATGGAGTACATTCTGTGATATTGCCGCAGGACCGGCCACGGTGGACGAGGAAGGCCCTTCCAGCGAAGTGGCATTACGCCAGCCACAGATTCGCTACACGTACAATTTTACAGACAAGCTGGAAGCATCCTTGGCATTGGAGTATGTGGAGCCATCCTACACGGAAGGAGAATTTACCAAGTATATCAACCAACGAATTCCGGACATCCCGATTAATGTGAAATACAGTTTCAAAAACGGGAGTCACCTGCAAGCGGGAGCCGTGTTGAGAAATATGTATTACAAAGATGAAGTTGAGGATAAAGACCGGATCGTTACAGGTTGGGGAGCCTCATTGAGCGGTATCTGGCAATTTGCCGAAAATACATCCCTTTGTTTTCAAGGAGTGTACGGGAAAGGAATCTCCAACTACATACAGGACATTTCCGGTTCGGGCCTTGACCTCGTACCCAGCGCCACGGCAGAAGGGAAATTGAAAGCTTTCAATGCATGGGGTGGTTATATCGGATTCTCTCATAACTGGAGTAAAGTTCTGACATCAAATATCATGTACAGTTATGCCCGAGCCCTTGATCGTTACGGGATGCCCGCAACATCATACAAATACGCACAATACGCCGCCACCAACCTGTTCTGGGATTTCAGTGAATACGGTTCCTGCGCCATAGAGTACGTATTCGGTCGTCGGAATGACTTCAACAAAGATTACGGTAACGCCAGTCGTATCAACACGATGATACAGTACCGGTTCTAAAATCAGTACCAAGAAGTACGAATATATTTTAATCGGGAAAGGGATTATCCATTATTTTGGAATAATCCCTTTTCTATATTGTCAGATTTGTCGTCAATCCCATTTACTTGCGTTTCTTCACTTCAACCTTGCGAGCCTTTTCCGTGTAAATATCCTTTTGATCCACCGACATATCCTTACCCTCTCCAAACGTGCTCATCCGGTCGGCTGAAACCCCTTTACCAACCAGGTAAGATTTCAACGCCTCTGCACGTCTCAAGGATAACGGTAGATTGACTCGATCCGTTCCCGTGTGGTCCGTGTAACCACGAATATCAACCTTCACCCCCGGGAATTCCTTCAATGCTTCCACGATACGGGAAAGTTCACCGGCGAAACGAACCGTGTCGATAACCGCCAAGTTACGTTGAAAGTGAATTGTCGGTAATACCGGGAAAGTCTTTGCAGAGGTCTCCACCTTCACAACGTTCTCTACCGGCTTTTTCTCCTCCTTCACAACGGGTTTCCGCTCTTCCTTCACCACCGGGCGTGTCTCCTCTTTTACCGGGAGCGTTACCGGGGGCTCGGAACGAGCGGGGGCATACATCAGGTTCTCCTTCTTCTTGTTGTTACCCATCTTCCAAACCACCCCGACCGACAAGTTCGCCAACCAGTTGTATTTACTGGAACAACAAGTGGCAACACCGTCAAAATTGTTGTTTGCGATCCAGGTAACACCGGATTTCAATTGTAAATCGATATGCTTGCTCGCGCGATAGCGTAAGGCGACGTCACCTCCCAATCCCAAGTTCACGCCGTTATCCAGCGTGGAAGAGGTGTCAAAACGCTTGTCGTCCTCTTTCTTGTATAACTTGGGCGAGAACTTTTGCAGGTAAACCGCCGGGCTTATTAACACGGTCCAACGGCGTAGTTCTTTCTTCCCGAAAAAATTGTTCACGTTAAAATCACCGTGTAACCCGATAGTGAAATACTTCACCTTGGAATAAACGTCATTATAATAAGCGAAACCCTCTTCCGGCAGCGTCCCGTAGTAAGACTCCCCCGTCGGGTAAATCTTGAACTCTTTCTCCCATTTCTTGGCACTCCCTTTCCCCTGTCCCATATCGGCTGTCAAGGACAAACCAAAAGTCGGGGTTAACTGGTAACCCAGTTGTAAACCACCTCGTCCACCCAGGTAAGTTTTATCAGCGGAGAAAGAAACCATGTCCCCACGGAAAATGGATATGCCCCCGTTCAATCCCAAGCTCCAGCGGGAAAAGTCATTGTACACTTGTTTCGTTTGGTTCTGCGCTACCAGAAAAGAAGTAACCATCAGAAAACAAAAAGAGAACACTATTTTTCTCATACCTATACATTTTAAATAATTGATTAGAAAGGGGTGCCTGGAATCAGACACCCCCATTCTCCTGGTTGCAATCAATAATGAATATTGAAATCCATTATTATTTTACCTCTTTTTCTTTAATCGTAACTGAGATATTTCCAGTTGAAGTTCCATAATTATGGGTAATTGTAACCTTGAAGTTCACGGTGACACCATTGAACTCAGCTCCAGTAACATTTGTCCAAGTCACTTCACCCGTCTCCTCATCAAGAACAAGATTCGTGTTATTTTCCCCAATAACTTCAAACTTAACATTAGACTTCTCTAAACCGTAAACATCATATGCCAAACTAGTAAAATCGCCTGTCGATGCATAGGGTTTTTCCTTACTTCCATCGCCACTAAGCCCAAATAATTCATTCGTTACAGTTTGCACATCTTTAAATGACAACAATTTATTTAAATCAAATGTTGATTTAGCCGTAGAGTTTCTATCATTAGCAAGTGTATGTTTTACCTCATTCTGTTCAACTTTTGCACTTAAAGGATTAACAAATTTCAATTTGTAAGTTTCTTTTGCTAATACGACAGAACCATTCTTAATCGTTACTATAAACTCAAGTTCTTTACCGATCAAGTTCTCCTTAGCAAGATTCTTCTTCCAAGTAATCTTGTCACCATCAATCTCGATATATTCATCTGTTATATCCTCACGAACTAATGCGTACTCTTTGGTCACGGTCATTCCCTCCGGAGCCGTAATGATGAACGCATCATTCATTTTAACACTTAAGTCAAATGGAGTCGTAGCATTTGTAAATACACCAGGAATTGTCAAAACATTATTAACCCAATACCCATCAGCCAAATTCGGTGTAATTGTAAATGCGTCAACGGTTAACTTACCAGTAATTATAAACAGCCCTTCTTCTCCAGTTCTATCATCCTCAAACTTAATTGTAACATTATAATTTCCAGGTTTAACATCCGATGTTGCCGTAATATTGAAAGAAGTTTTACCCGTAATTACAACTTCTGCACCTGTAACAACAGTTCCTTTGGCATCAGTAACAGTTCCTTTCAGATTAGTTGCATGAGTTTTCCATAATTCAAGCTGCTTAGCAGTCATTACCTTACCTAAAATAGCATCAAACTCTAAAGCATTATCTAGAGTATTACCATTCTCTTGCATAATCGTAATCTTTTGATCAGCAAAAGTAACATCCTTGCTGTACATCTGAGTATGGAACTCTGCCTCAAACTTTGCAGGCACCATTTTTGTTCCATTCCAATCCATCGCATAATATACGAATTTCAAAGATTTACCATCGATCTCCATAGGGACATTCTCAACAGTCTCATTAACAAGAATTTTCCCTTCATACAAAGCTTGTTGATCGATATTACCATTTGCTAAACAGGATTTTGTAAACTCATCTGTTTCGTCGATCATAATATATCCTTGCCCTTTATAAAGTAAAGATGAAGCGTCTTCAAAAGCCAAAGAACCATTTTCTTTAAAAGCAAATGTTGCAAATTCATTAATATCTTCTTCTATTCCAAGATACATTTTAATTTTCTTATCAACAGATATACCCGTTAATTCGTCAGAATTCTTAACTTTAACAATAAAGCTATACATTGAATAAACCGACTTCCCATTTTCAACTTTAGGAGTAGCTTTTAAGGCTAATTTGTAATCGCCCACCTTCGTATCTGAACTACACAAAGCTGAAACCGTGAAAATATCCTTGTTGATAACTTTCTCTGGCTCTGCTGCCCGTGAAGCAAAAGCATCATCCCCCTTAATCTCCCAGGTAGGCAAAACACCAATAGTACACGGGAACTCTTTCCCATCAGCAGTAACTAATGCAAATTGGAATTTATCTGTCTTTACACTTGTCGGATTAATGATTACAGGGAATTCTGCATCACCTAAACTCAATACAGCACCTTTGGAAAGAGATTCTTTAATATCTCCATATCCCCAAACGACATCCGCAGCAAGGGCTTTACTTCTTATGAAAGAAATATTCGTATTACCATCGGGAGAAAGGATCCCCGAGATCGTATTTTCGAATGCCTCAATTTTAGCATTTAACTGAGCAAATGTTCCATCTTCTTTCAACATTTCTTCCATCTGTTCTTTCAAAGTAGTAACATCTTCAGTTAACACCGGCAAATCTATACCCTCAAGCGATTCATTAATTCCATCAATTAAATCTTGAATTTCGGTCAATTCACTCGTGATCCATCCTTTAATAATTGTTTCTGTCGGAATGCCTTCCAAATCCGCGGAAGTCAAGTAATTGTGATCAGACAAATACTTTGCTAATGCATCTTCATTCAAGAACCCCTCAATATCACCTTTTTGAAGATAATTATCCAAAGCTCCAGCTTTCAAGTAGTTTTCCGCCTCTGATTCCAATTTCTCTACACGGCTCTGTAAATTTTTCAAATTGTTAATGTCGGTTTGAAGACCCTCAATCACACCTTTATCAGCCTTATCTGCAATCGCCGTATTTAATTTATTTTCTAAAGCCGTAATCTGTTCTGAAATGGCCTTTGATAACTCTTGAGTTGCAGCTGATTTATTAGCATCAATCTGTTCCTGCAAATCTTTTATATCGTCATCGTAATCCTTACAACCGACGAATGTTGGACTTGCAAGACCACAAAGTAAAGCACTTAAAAGTGCCATTTTTGCAAAATTCCGTTTTTTGTTCATACTTAAAAAGAATTATATTGGTAATTAAAAAATATCAAGTCACCTTAAAACGTAACTTTTCTCATTAAAATATCTGCTTTATATAAATGTATATTTTTATAAATATCTATTTAATATCATACCTTCATTTTTAACAATTTCAACGATCAATAAACGTTCGTTTAATAATATTTACAACTTATTGATATATAGAATATTATGTTCGCTTAGATCGCTCTGTCTCAGTCGAGGCTACTTGGCCATACACTCTCATTATCAACCCTATATTATTTGTCGATAAATATATATACAGGGATTAGAGTTTATTTAGCCCCATAATTCAGTTATTTGTATTATTTTTGCCCTTAACTATTCAAACGACTAGAAATGAAGGTTCACTACGGAGTTGAAAATATAGAGATCAAATGCCCCGTCGTCACGATTGGAAGTTTTGACGGTGTACATTTAGGTCATGCTTGTGTGATACAACATCTAAAAGAGAAAGCGTCCAGTATTGATGGGGAATCCGTCATTATCAGCTTTGAACCCCACCCGAGAGAAGTGCTTTATCCTCGGGAACAAAAAATAGGAATCTTAACAACACTGGAAGAGAAGATTACCATTCTGGAAAAATATGGCGTTGATCATTTGATTATCTTGAAATTCACACTTGAATTCGCCCAGCAATCCTATAATGATTTCGTGAAAAAGATTCTTATTGACAAACTAAAAATTAAAGGGCTTGTCGTGGGTTATGACCATCGATTCGGGAAAGACCGAGCCGGAAATTTTGAAAACTTACAGGAACTAGCGAACGAATACGGTTTTTTCCTTGAAAAAGAAGTCGTTTTTGAAGAAGATGATGTGAATGTCAGTTCCACGAAAATCCGGAATGCTTTAGCTGTGGGAGATATTACTACAGTAAATCGTTTCCTCGGCTATCCTTATTCTATCACGGGAGAAGTAGTTTACGGGCACCATTTAGGCCACAAAATCGGTTTCCCGACAGCAAATATTCAAGTTTCCGACGAACGAAAATTATTACCAGCTATAGGCGTGTATGCCGTAAAAGTAATCATCGAACAAGAAATCTTCAACGGGATGCTCAATATCGGAATCCGCCCCACGGTCAGCAACGATGGGCAAGTTTCCTGCGAAGTGTATATCTTCGATTTCAATCGAGACTTATATGGAAAAACCATCACGATAAATTTCATCGACCGCATTCGGGGAGAACGTAAATTCAACGATATTGAAGAATTACGAGCTCAGTTACAAAAAGACCAGGAAAAAATTCTCAAGCTATTGAAATCGTAAAAT
The DNA here is from genome assembly GCF_040920905.1 of Butyricimonas sp. RTP31003st1_G1_RTP31003_210430. NCBI lineage: Bacteria > Pseudomonadati > Bacteroidota > Bacteroidia > Bacteroidales > Odoribacteraceae > Butyricimonas > Butyricimonas sp. RTP31003st1_G1_RTP31003_210430. The sequence goes on from NZ_JBCOSQ010000009.1 coordinate 97,770, forward strand.
AAAAGCCACCTTGAATACAAAGTGGCTTTTCTTGTGATCATATAGAGAGGCTTAGTGTTTTTTCACTTCAACCTTACGGGCTTTTTCCGTGTAAATATCTTTTTGATCCACGGATATATCTTTACCCTCTCCGAACGTACTCATCCGATCAGCGGGGATTCCCTTGCTCATGAGGTAAGTCTTCAAGGCCTCTGCCCGTTTCAAGGATAACGGCAAGTTGACACGATCTGTCCCTGTGTGATCCGTGTAACCACGAATATCAACCTTCACCCCCGGGAACTCTTTCAATGCCTCCACGATGCGAGAGAGTTCATTGGCGTAACGAACCGTGTCGATGATCGCTGAGTTACGTTTGAAATGGACCGTTGGTAACACCGGGAATGTTTTCTCCGCAGTCTCCACCTTCACAACGTTCTCTACCGTTTTCTCCTCTTGTTTGACAACTGGCTTTTGCTCTTCCTTCACCACCGGGCAAGTCGTCTCTTTCACGGGAAGTATTACCGGGGCCACGGAACGAGCGGTGGCGTACATCAGGTTCTCTTTCTTCTTGTTGTTACCAATTTTCCAGACTACTCCAACCGAAAGGTTTGCCAGCCAATTGTACTTGCTCGTGCAACAAGTTGCTACACCGTCAAAGTTATTATTCGCAATCCAAGCCACCCCGGATTTCAATTGCAAATCAATGTGCTTGCTCGCACGATAGCGCAAGGCGATGTCACCTCCCAATCCCAAGTTCACGTCATTATCCAGCGTGGAAGAGGTGTCAAAACGCTTGTCGTCCTCTTTCTTGTAAAGTTTCGGCGAGAACTTTTGCAAATAAACCGCAGGACTTAACAACACGGTCCAACGACGCAATTCTTTCTTCCCGAAAAAATTATTCACGTTAAAATCTCCGTGCAGACCTAACGTGAAATATTTGATCTTGGCGTAAATATCGTTGTAATAAGCGAAACCAGCTTCTGGTTCCGTGCCATAATAAGATTCCCCGTTCGGGTAAATCTTGAACCCTTTTTCCCATTCCTTGGCACTTCCCTTTCCCTGCCCCATATCGGCCGTTAAGGACAAACCGAAAGTCGGGGTAAACTGGTAACCCAGTTGCAAACCTCCTTGTCCCCCAATATAAGTTTTATCTGCCGAAAAAGAGATCATGTCTCCCCGGAAAGCTGAAATTCCCCCATTAACACCCAAACTCCAACGGGAAAAATCATCATATACTTGCTTCTTTTGTGCCCGCACAGACAAAGAGAAAAGCAACATCAAAAGACAAAAAGGCAATAATAATTTTTTCATACCTAAGTTATATCGTATTCAGATTTTGATGACTTGAAGAAGGGGTGTCTAGTTCTAGACACCCCCTTTCTCCTGGTTGCAATTAATAATGAAAACAAAGTTCCATTATTTTCTTATAATCCTATTTCACCGCTACAGTTACAATAGTTTCAAGTTTTCTCCACGGACAATCCATAGAAACTTTCACCTTCAAGTTTACAGCTCCTACTTCACCAGTAGCATGGAACGTGATAATACCTGTCGTTTCATCGATAGAACACTTACCACCTCTTTGTTCCATTTGTGCTGCAAATGCTTTTGAATTCTCATCAGCCCATTCAAATTTCGGAGCCGAAATTTGGTATACTTTATCTGCTGCACGTTTCGTAGTACCATCTGCATCTACAATAATTTCTTCGAATGCTTCTTTCTCATAAAGAACAACATCTTTTTTATCTTTTACAACGATGCTCTTCATAATATTCAAAGTTTGATCTATTGTAGTATTATTTTTATCCAATTCACCACCCTTGGCAACCAATGATTTCAACGGAGAAACGAAACGTACTGTAAATTTAGCTTCAGTGTTTGCTTTCAAACCGTCTGTCATGCTAATCGTTCCGCCAGTAGCTACATTATTGACCATCTTGTCCAGATCCAAGTTAAACCAAGTAACCGGTTGAACGTCAATATCTCTATAATCAGCATCTGCAGGTAACTTCGTTACAGAAATTTCACCCTTCCAATCCTCTTTGGTCGTAGCGTTTATATCTACAATATTTGCATCCTTTTCTGCCGGATTTACAAAAGTATACTGAATATTTGCTCTAGCACTAACTTTATTTTCAATATTCCATGCTGCATCCCAAGGATTCTCGTCATATGGCAAATTGTAAATAAATGCATCTGCAATCTTACCTCCCATGTCAAATACATAGTCGTTCGTCTTGTCAAATACACCGTTTACAAGCATATGTCCACCTTCCCAGAAGTTACCCCCCTGATCTGCATCCGTACGCTTCGTCAAATAAGGTCCTACTGGGTATTTAACGTTAACCGTGTAAATCACGTATACAGGAGGATAAACATTGTCGTCAGTAGATTTGAATACACCTTTCACTTGATATTGACCGGCTTTCTTATAGTTCGGAACATAAACTGCCAACCATTCATTCTTCTCTGTTTCCGTTTTTCCTGTCATCTTCAACTGGATTTCGCTATCAAACGGAACTTCTGTAATTTGTTCGAATGTAGTATAAATCGTATGGAATTTATCTGCACCTAAAATGCCTAAATGAGTAGCAACGTGTCCATACAATTTATCCAATTGCAAATATTGAGCAGTACCTACATTATTCAACAGATAATCTAATGCTTGAGTGTAAGCCGGGATCTCTTTTTCTGCTTCTTTCTCTGCAATTAACACTTTAGCATACACCGTTTTTACATCTTTACCATGATTAACTTCTACATCACTTACCAATGTAATCTTAATAATTGGTGTTCTACCAATGGAAGAACCTTTCTCATCACTAGCCTCTTTAATTGTCAAAGTACCATCTTCTGCTAAATTTACATAGCTACAATGATCCTCTTTATTACCATCGTTATCTTCAAATAAGAATTCAACTTTTTCAAACTTGTAAGAATGTTCGTCAAATCCATTGGTAGTAAACTCGAATTTACCTTCTTTATTAGTCAAGCCTGTTCTTTTAAAGAATGCAGCGATTTCGTCAGCTAATTTCAACTCGCCTTTACCATCCTTATAAACTAACGTGAAATGAGCGTCAGCAGCCTTAGCCTCATCCCCTGTTTTAGCTAGTACATCTTTATATTCAGTTTCTCCTTCTTCAACAAATTTCTTCTCAATTGTCACATCATTCTGAGAGATGTTGTAATCAAATCCCATTACATAATCAGAAATCAATTCTTCTCCTTGATTTTGAACTTTCAATGCGACAATATTGAATGATGGATCAATCATTCCTTCTTGCATATCCCATCCCCAAATGTATGAATCCTCATCGGTTACGTCTTCCAACTCATTATAAGAGTACAAACCACTCATGGCTTTACCTCTTAAAGTCAAATATTCCCCGTCAACATTCACGTCTGAAACAAGAATTCCGTTGTTAGCAGAACGAGCTAAAATCTGTTGTTTTACAAACTCCGGATTCTCTACAGTAGCTCCTTTCGGGTTGATCTGATATTTCAAATCAGCTTTACCGGCATAAAGACGTACGTAAGCGCCATCTTTATCAACACCATAGATCGTCGGGAACAACAATCCGTTCTCTGCAACATCTACCAAATAATTCGGAATAGTCAACAAACCACTTAAAGCAGCGTTTTTCCAGATCTTAACCGGAGTCTCAGGAAGATTACCTTTTTCGTCTACCACGTAGAATTCTACAAATTTTTCGTGATCAACAGCGTAAGAGGCACCCGTTTGTGTATTAACTTTTGCCCCTTCTTGTTTTGTTCCATTTACATAGATATAGCCATCTTCACCGATCGTGATTACCACATCTGCAGCAGCTTCATTAACAACTTTTCCCTTGTCAACATTGTCGATGATCAGATGTCCATTCTCATCAACACTTACAACTGTTCCAACGCCATCAGCTCCATCATTTCCTTTTTCACCATCTTTCCCATTTACAATGTCATAGCTTGTGTTGTCGTTGAATGTAATTTTGAAACCTCCTGTTATGGGAGTAACACTCGTGATTGCCTTTCCATCGTTAACAAGTTTCTTCAATTCCTCAAAGTTCTTGTTCAAAGTGTTCACCTGTTCTTGCAAACCATCTATATCGTCGTCGTAATCCTTACAACCAACGAATGTAGGACCTGCAAGACCACAAAGCAATACACCCAAAAGTGCAGTTTTTGCAAAATTCCGTTTTTTGTTCATACTTAAAATAAATTATATTGGTAATTAAAAAAATATCAAGTCACCCAAAAGCGCAACTTTATCACTAAAATTCTATTCTACAATTTTTGAAACAAACGTTATTTTCTTGTTAATCATACACCTCCTCTTTTAAGGATTACAACAACGCATTAATTGTTCGTTTAATGAATTGCATAATAATCTTGTAATCAATGTGTTATGAAAATAGATTATCAAATATATTTCATGTATTATTCGACGATATATGTTTGATTATAACAGTATTATCTATTAAATAAAATTATCTGGATTTATAATATGAATATCATATCTAAAATCGGCTTAGATAAAACCTCTAAAAATCAGTTATTTGTAGAAATGGAAAAATTTAGTTCCCAATACAAAAAAATGATTCATTATCCCAATTAATCTCCTAAAATAATATAGTATATAGTTATCTTGAAATAAAAGGTGAGAATATGATTCTTAAATAGATCGTAAAAATGCAACAATTACTATCAATATTTATATCGAAATGCGTATCTACAATCTGTAAAACAGATCATTTGTGTCGTTTTGCGCACATAATAAACAATATATATACAAAATATGAAATTTTTTTTGATCAATTCTTTCTTGTTTCATAAAAAGTCGTACATTTGCAATCAATATATGAACGATTATTGATATTTTATCAATAAAAAATATAACAGTTAATTTTAACACTAAAACCTTTCGTTTTGTCAACGTTTTCTCGTTTCCTTTTGATCAATTTCAATATAAAAGCCACCTTAATATAGGTGACTTTATCATGCCAAAACAGCATTACGCTTAGATAAAAAAGCTGGTAGCCTCTTTTTAATAATGGTGGGGAAAATATCTACATGAGTTTACATCAATGTTTCTTCACTTCAACTTTACGAGCCTTCTCCGTGTAAATATCCTTTTGATCCACCGACATATCCTTACCCTCTCCAAACGTGCTCATCCGGTCGGCTGAAACCCC